>NZ_VIGB01000002.1 GCF_006636205.1 Kitasatospora acidiphila
GCCGCTCTCGGCTGCCGCGACGAACCACGGGTCGTCCGCCTGCGCTATCTCGCGCAGGACGGCGAGCATGCCGTCAAAGTCGCCGGCGTGGCGCAGCTCCTCCGCGTGCAGGAGGTCGGCCATGAGGTCGCGGTCCAGGTCGGGACCGTATGTTCGGGCGGCCTGCACGCCCAACTCGCCTGCCGGATCGTCTTCAAGGCGGGCGGCGAGTTGTTCCAATTCGTCGCGTACGGCCAAGAGCCGGGCGGCGAGGTCCGGGTCGGCTACGGCGACCTCGCGCAGGTCCGAACGCGAGGCGAGGGCGCGCGACCACAGCACGGCACGGCCCTGTTCCAGGAACTCCACCGCCGCTTCTGGCTCACCCGCGTCTAGGGCGAGTCGGGCGGTCTCCGCGGTGATGCCGCCCTCTTGCGCGAGCCAGGACTCCTGCGCCTCGCGCTCGGGCACCACCAGATGCGGTTCGAGGCTGCCGCCTCCAGCACCGGTTCGGCGATGGTGTCCCAAAGCCAGCGCAGGTCGTCCAGCAGGCAAACGTCCAGCTCCTCCTCGGCCGTACGCAGTTCCTGCTTGGCGGTGCGGTGGTCCTGGAAGGCGGCGAAGGAGGGCCGGTCCTGGGCTCGCTGAGCGGTGCGCTGGACCCGTGCGCTCGCCGCCTCCACGCTGCGGAGGCGGCGGATGTGGGCGAGGACGCGCTCCGCCGTCTCGTCGGCGGACAACCGAGGAAGCGGTAGGGCGTGCACGCCGGACGCCTCAACCAGCAGGGCGTCGCAGCGCGTGCTGGTGACGTTGACCAGCACCATGGTGCCCGTGCCGACGGCGGGTATCAGCGAGCTCAGCCGCGGCGGCCGGAGGAAGTCCGCAAATCCGGGCCCGAGCGAGCGCACATGCCCCACCAGGTCGTCCCACTCGCGCGACAGCACCATCTGCCGGTCGACGATCTTACTGCGGCGGGTAGATGACTCACCTGACATAGCGTCCTCGGCTTGCGCCTGCACCGACTGGTGCGCGAGAAGGAGGGCCGGGCACCCGAGCCGACCGCGTGCGTGATCGACGCCCAGAGCGTCAAGACCGCACCCAGCGTGCCGACCGAGACTCAGGGCATCGATGCCGGCAAGAAGATCGTGGGCCGCAAGCGCAGCATCGTGACCGACACGCTCGGCCTCCTTCTGCTCGTCATGGTCACCGCGGCCAGCGTCTCCGACAACGATGCCGGCGAACAGCTCCTGACCCGGCTCGCCGAATCGCATCCCACAGTCACCAAGGCCTGGGTCGACACCGGCTACAAGACCCAGGCCGTCGAACACGGGGCAAGGCTCGGCATCGACGTCGACATCGTCCCGAGAAACACGCAGGTCAAGGGCTTCTCTGTCGTTCCGAGGAGATGGGCGGTCGAGCGAAGTTTCGGCTGGATCATGATGCACCGTCGACTCGCCCGCGACTACGAGACCAAGCCCGAGCACTCCGAAAGCATGATCCGCCTCGCGATGATCTCTAACTTCGCCAAGAGAGCGACGGGCGAAACCACCATAACCTGGCACAATCCGTGAACTATCCCGCATTCGAGCAGGACGTCCTCTCAGCCCACAACTTGCTCCGCCTTGGCGGTACCGGGGCTACTGACCTTGGTGCTTCAAGGCGATTGGCCTGCTTGTGTAGCTGACTGACCATCATTGGCGCGCTACGAGATTCAAACTCGTGAGGGTTGCCCCCAACACGCTTTCCAAGCGGCCGTCGGCCCCAGGCGCCGCACCGCAAGCAGCCGGGCCCTACCCGGCAGCAGGGGCGGCCGCCGAACGCCGCAGGCCGCGCGTCGTCGCGTAGGCGCACAGGGCCAGGGCGGGAACCGGGAGCAGTGTGAGCGCGAGGTCGCCCAGTCCGGTGCCGCTCAGCAGCTGGCTGACCAGCAGCGAAAGCACCATGTTGTTGCCCGCGTGAGCCAGTGCGGGCGGCCAGATGCTCCCGCTGCGGGCCCGCAGCCAGGCGAGCAGGCACTCCTGGCAGAGGAAGGTCGCGGTCCAGAGCGGCAACCCGGCGGCGAGGCTGCCGAGGTGGAGGTAGCCGAGCATCGCCAGCGGATAGTGCCAGCAGGCCCAGAGCAGCCCGGTGACCAGGACCGAGAGCATCGGCCGGCCGGGTAGTAGCCGCAGCCGCAGGTAGCCGCTCCAGCCGAACTCCTCGCCCCAGTACAGCGGAGTCAGCACGGTGGCGACCACGGCCAGCAGCAGTGGGGCCGACCAACTGGGCAGACCCGGTGCCAGCCCGGCGAGCCGGGTGAAGTCGGGACGGTGGCCCAGCAGCGCCGCCAGCCCGAGGGCCGCCGCGGTGAGCAGCAACGGGCCGAACCAGGCGGCCAGGTAGGACGGCCAGGCCCGGCGCCACCGCAGCGCCAGCCCGGCGTCCCGGAACCCCTCCCGGGTGACCCACCGGCGCACCACCACCGCGGCCACCGCCGGCAGCATCGCGAACGGCAGCTGCACCAGCGGGTTCACCAGCGAGAGCCGCAGCACCAGCCGTGCCAGCAGCAACCACCCCCAGCCGAAGCCGAAGGCCATGGCCAGGAAGACCGTTATGCCCTTGGTCCGATCATTCATCAACTGTCCTTCCACCACACGGTCGTTGCGGCACGATCATGGGTGTCCGGAGCCCGGCTCGGCATCGCGGGAAAGCGGGAGAATCCGGTCCCCCGATCGGGGGAGGTGGGTGGTGGGCGGCGTGGCGATACTGGTCCGCGGTCGCGGGGACCCCACCTCACGAGCCCCGGGCAGCCCGGGTCGCCTCTCAATGCCTGGCGACGGGTGACGCTACGGTACGCGCATGCAACTCATCAGTGCCGGTTTCCGCACGCTCATGTACGCGCTCATCAACGGAGATCCGCTGTGGCCGACGGTGACCATCTTCCTGGCGTCCATCCTGATCGCGATCGTCATCGCCACGGTTCGGGCGTCCCGGTAGGTACCGCGGCAGACCCGCTGAGCGGCCCCGCTGCCCGCCAGGCGTTGCGGCGGGCGAACTCGTGCCGAAGCCACAGCTGCCTCCCGGGCCCGGTCTGTGCAGGGGGATGAGCTGGTCCTCGGGGGATGTCGGCCGCCCGTGGCAGACTGCCCGCCGTGATCTCGACAGCTGAAGTGACCAGGCGCGCCGGCGAGTCGGGCGTGATGCCGCTCCTCACGCTGGAGGAGTTCTTCGAAGGCAACAACGACGAGGGGTCAATCGCCCCCAACCAGTGGGAGTTCGGCCGCCCACCGGTGGCCGACCTGGCCGCCCGGCTGTACGAGATCGAGCAGCGCCCCGACGTTGTCTGGGTCCGCGTGCAGCTGCACCCCGAGACGCTGGAGCTGGGGGAGAGACTCTGCGGCGAGGCCGTCGCCATCTGTACTACGGCGGACGCACCGACCTGCGAGTCGTGGATCAGCGGGTTCGAGTCCGACGGCGTGCTGGCGGGGCTCGTCGACGAGTACATCGACATCCCGGGACAGGCCGGGGGCAAGGTGTGGTCCGTCGTCTGGGACTAAGGGGTCGGCTCCGGAAGTCCCTCGGGGGTTGACTGGGGAGCCGACCATGCTCTGAGCGCTGGTCAGAGGTCGGAGCCGGCGCGGGGGTGACATCGCGCGAAGGCTTTGTCCGGCTGGGCCGGAAAGGCGGACGCTGAGCTGGACTTGAGCCCCCATCGGGTCCAAGTCCGGCCCGGCGTCAGTACGGTGTGACCTCAGCGGCAGCCTGGTCCGGCCGGCGGGCCGTCAGTCCAAGGTGCGCGGCAGTCGGGTCGACAGGGTGGCGACCACGGCGGCGCCCAGGACCTGGATCCCCAGCACCACCGCCAGCCCGTGCGCCATCCCGATGCTGGGCACCAGGGCCAGGAACAGCGTGCCCCAGGTCGCCACGCCCAGCGCCAGGCTGGACTGTTGGGCGGTGGCCAGGACCCCGCTGCCGACCCCGGCGCGCTCCAGTGGCACGGTGGACAGCACCGTCCGGAACAGGGCGTGCTAACCAGGCCGTTGCCACCGCCGATCAGCGCCATCGCGGGCAGCAGCGAGAGGACATCCAGGTGCTTGAAGTCCGTCAGCACGGTCACGATCAGCACGATCACGCCCAGCGGCTGGACCACCGATCCCGCCGTGATCACCCGGCTGCCGAAGCGGCTGATCAGGCGCGGGCTGGCGAGCGAGGAGCTGAAGTAGCCGACGGCGAGCGGAACCAGGGCACATCCGGAGCTGACGGGGCTCAGGTGCAGCCCCTGCTGCAGGGTGATCGCCAGGATGAACATCAGGGCGCCGGAGTTGCTGAAGTAGGCCAGGGCAATGCCCAGTCCACTGCGCATCTCGCGGATCCGCAGCAGGCTCGGCGGCACCAGCGGCACCCGCCCGGCGGCCTCCGCGCGCAGCTCGACGGCGATGAACGCCCAGGCGAAGAAGGGGAACAGGGCCATCGAGACCCAGGTCCACAGCGGCCAGCCGACCGCGCGCCCCTCCATCAGCGGCACGAACAGGCTGAGCAGCCCCGCGCACAGCAGCAGGGTGCCGGGCAGGTCGACGCGGTTGGCGGCGTCCGAACGGGTCTCGGGCATGGTCCGGGCCGCCAGCAGCGCGGCGGCCAGCGCGAGCGGCACGTTGAGCAGGAAGACCGAACGCCAGCTGCTGCCGAACAGGTCGGCCTGCACCAGCATGCCGCCGAGCACCTGGCCGATCACCACGGCGATGCCGCCGGCCGCACCGTAGACGCTGAGCGCACGGGCCCGGTGCGGGCCGCTGGTGGACGCGGTGATGGTGGCCAGCACCTGGGGAATCAGCAGCGCGGCCGCGCCACCCTGCGCGACCCGGGCGGCGACCAGGGCCCATGCGGTGGGCGCGAGGCCGCAGGCCAGTGAGGTCAGGGCGAACAGGGCCGCGCCCGCGATGAACAGCTTGCGACGGCCGAGGCTGTCGCCGAGTCGGCCACCGAGCACCAGCAGCACGGCGAAGGCGATGCCGTAGCCGGCGGCCACCAGTTCCAGCACGGCCGGACCGCCGGTCAGGTCGCGGTCGATGGTCGGCAGCGCGACATTGACGACGAAGAAGTCGAGCATCGACAGGAACGCGCCGAGCAGGATGGTGACCAGGCCGATGACCGAGAGCTTGCGGTGCTCGGTGACGGGGGCCGTGGTCGGTGAGGAGGGACGATCGGTGCGGACTGCCTGCGGACGTTCCAGTTGCTTGGTCACGACAGTGACCATCGACCTCGCAACAGCCTGGTACCAGAGTGTCTTTGTCCTGGTATCAGAACTACCCGGCACCAGGGTCGAGGGGAGGGCCTGGGTCGCTCGCGCGGTGGCTTCACCACCAAGGTTCATCTGAGCGCGGATCGCTCCGGTGTGAGAAGCGCGCGCCCTCGGGATGAGCCAGATCGTCGTCGCATCGCCGGCACAGACCTGGATCACTGCGGTGGCATCTGGCACGACGGGGCCGCCGCCAACCGGCGCCCCCGCCTCCCCCGCGCGTCTGCGACACGACACCGACTGCGACAACTTGACGATGATCGGGCGGAGCCGGTCGAGTTCGTGCTGTCCGCGCGCGTGGCGGATGGCTGGGGTGACCGCGGGCTCATCGGCGGAGCCTCTGAGCTGGCAGACGGCGGTGGCGGGGTTGAGGACGCAGGTCATGCCCTTGCTGTGGTGGATCTGCAGGAGGGGTTGCCGAGCAGGTCTCTGGCGTGGCGTTCGCTGGCGAGGACGCGGCCGGCGAACTCGCGGCCGGCTGCTTGGACGCGGTAGCGGTAGGCGTCCGCGGCAGGTCCGCTGACGTGCTCGCCAGCGAGGAGGCGTTGTTCGTCCTCGGCGATGCCCTCCAAGCGGAAGAGCCAGTCCTCGAACGCGTAGTCGTCCAGGAACCTGGCTTCGTAGGAGCCCGCGTAGCCCTGGAGCATCTGGGTGTAGGTGTGTTCGTATTGGATGGAGGCGGTGATCAGCCCGCGGGGCTGGCGTCGGATAAACCAGGCCAGGGTTCTACGGAAGCGACTGGGGGCGATCGGCCCGCCAGGCGGCATGCGCCGCACGGCGGGGCCCGAGGTCCGCCGCCTCTGCGGTGCGGCGCCCTCGTCGACCAACGGGCATGCCGACCATGGCGGTGTGGCCGTGCGCGCCGACCGCGCCCACGAGTGCCATGAGCTGGGCGGGGTCCTCGGGTATTTCGGTGGCGTTGCCGCGGCGCAGACCCGGCTCGGGCTGCCGGTTCGGTACGCGGCGACCTACGGTGGGGGCAGGTGGGGCTGGTCTCTCGAGGGCGGTGCTGCGATGGACAAGGAACGTGCCGAGCGGCTGGTGGCCGCGCTGCGGGCTCGAGAGGTGATGGCGCACCTGGCCGAGCTTGGTGTGTACGAGTACGCGGTACGTGTCGTGCTCCCCGATGACGGGGGTGAGGCGGTCTGGGACAGCAGCGATGCGCTCGGTCTGGAGGCGGAGGTCCTGCAGGACGGGGTGCTGATGGGGCTGGTTCCCCACGTGCCCGGGTCGGAGCGGATGACCGAGGACGAATGCGTCGAGGCGATCGCCACCACTGAGTACGACCGCGCGGGCCTGCACCCGCCAACCGACAGCGGTTCCCCTTCGTCCCCCGCCCCCGTACGGCCGTCCTCCCCGGTCCCCATCCGGCCGACCGCCGACGCCTCGACCTCGCAGGCCGGCCCCAAACCGAGGCGGCACTGGTGGTCGCGCCGATCCTCGTAACCCTGGGACGGCGCGGCGCCCCATCACGTCATGGTCCTCGACCCGCCAGCCGGCCTCGCCGACGCTCACGCTCCCAAGTGAACTCCAGTGCCTGACCGCCCATCAGCGCGGACCCGGGGTCAGCTTCTCTCAAGTGGCACTACCGCGACGCGAGGGCCTGACGCGCCCCCGAATGTCGATCGCCACGCCGACTCCCGCGTAGTCCGCCTCCGCCAGCTGCTCAGGGATCGCCGCTGGCGGGCCTCGGCTCCTTCCTGTGTCAGGCCGGACTGTGCGTCCTCGCCGACTCCCAGTTCGGCGGCGTGATCGTCACCGGCACCATGCCCCTGGAAGACGTCGAAGTCTCTTCTTGTGACAGGACGCCAGGACCGAACGGGAGCAGGGTGACAAGAGCGGACCCGCAGGTGCCGATACCGCGCCGACGAGGCATGCTGACGCTGTTCCTCTCCCCCGACCGCCCCTGACGAGAAGGCACCGCCTTGGCAACCGACTACGACGCTCCGCGCAACACCGGCGACGACTCCAACGACGACAGCATCGAAGAACTGAAGAGCCGGCGCGACGACAAGACAGGCTCTGCGGTCGACGTCGATACCGAAGCCGTCGAAGGCATCGAGCTTCCTGGCGCTGACCTGTCGGGTGAAGAACTCACCGTGCGGGTCGTGCCGCTCCAACAGGACGAGTTCACTTGTGCGACCTGCTTCCTGGTCCACCACCGCAGCCAGCTCGCCGGGGAGGACAAGAAGGGGCAGCCCAAATGCCGCGACTGCGCCTCCACGCTCTGACAGCGAGCCGAGCAGCCGGAGCGCGAGCCACGCACTGGCCGGGCCGCGGTCGCTGACGCCCGCGCGGCGAGGTGTTACGGCAGGAACGCGGCCGCGTTGTGGCTTGCGATGGCCCGGCCTCGATGCTGCAGGTCGGCGGTGTCGGATGTAGCCCATCGCAGATCGCGCACCACCAGGTTCTGGAAGCCGTCTGCGGAAACGACGCGGCATGGCCCTGGCCCACCACCTCAACGGCGGCCAGTGGGGCGCCGATCGCTGGAATCGGTCAGGCTACCCCAGTGGGTGTCCGGGTGACCGGGGCTGCTGCAAGCCTGTTCTGTCTCTGCGGCGGGCGCAGCTGGCTGGTGTGTTGTCCGCGGACAACAATCCGGCTAGGACCTCACCGGCCGTGGCTGACCTCTGATCAGCTACCACGGGTGGTGCCCGTCCGGCGCACCATCAGCAGTGCTCCGGACCTTGCGCGTTAGGCGGTTGGTGTGTTGTCCGCGGACAACACACCCCCTCCACGATCGGTTGGAGACTCTGAGGGGACGAGACGGTCATCCCGGGCTCAGAGCAGGCGGCCTCCAACCCAGCGATGGCCGTTCCCCGCCTCACGGGCACCTCCAACTCGTCGGTCACTCTCTGTCGCGGTGTCACGTCCCGTTCCGACGCCGCTGCCCGAGTTGGCGGGCAGGGTGCGGCTGCATTCCTAGCCGGTCAGCCCGCAGGTGTCGCGCTTGCACGCTGCTCAGCATCGGGGACCTTGAGCAGTACAGCCTCAGCCTCGGCAACCTTGGCCAGAACAGCCTCGGCCACAGCCTTGGCTTCCACAGGCGACAGGAACTTGCAGATCCAGCCGGCAACGCCATTCGGGTCTCGCCAGTCAGGGGTGTCCGGTGCGATCCGCTGTGGCTCTACGGCCGGGACACGAGGTGTCGGCAACTCAGCAGGCTCTTCCGTGGAAGTCCGGATGCTGCCCGCATCACCTCGACTCTCGGGAGGAGCTGTCGGGGCCGCACTCCCCCGGTTGTTGTCCGCGGACAACAACCGGGCCTGTGCCGCCTCGCTGACCGCGGGTGTCCGCTGCTCGGTTACTGCTGGAGTGCCATGGCTGTCCGGCACACCATCAGCTGGGCTCTGGGCCTGAGCTGCTGGGGCGGCTGGTGTGTTGTCCGCGGACAACACACCAGCCTTCGCGAGAGCACGCAGCTTGCGGTCCTCGTCGCGGCGGGCGCGCTCCTCTTCCTGGAGCTGGTCGGCCAGGGCGAGGAGGTCGTCGGTGCCAAGGCTCGGGTCGTCCTTGAGGGCACGGGCGAGGCGCCGGGCCCACCGCTCGGCAAGCTGGCCGCTGACGAGTCGTTCCTGGATGGCGCCGGGGAGGGTGAGGAGGGCCACCTGGTTGCCGACCCAGGAGCGGTCCTTTCCGCGGCGGCGGGCGACTTCGGCGGCGTTGCCCGCGCAGGCTTCGAGGAGCTGCTTGATGCCTTGGGCTCGCTCGATGATGTCGAAGTCGGTGCGGTCCTCGTTCTCCAGGAGGAGGTTGTCGAGGAAGTCTTCCGGGCTGCCCGCCAGATCGTCGCGGACGACGAAGTCGAGCGTGTCCAGGCCGACGTGGAGTGCCGAGCGGTAGCGGCGCTCACCGTTTAGGAGGACGTACTCGGCGCCGGCGGGGTCGAGGATCTGGTCGTGGTCGGGCCACAGCTTGAGGTAGGCGGCCCGGGTGACGGCGACGCACGCGGTGGTCTGGCGGGCGGCAAGGCTGGTGCCGAGGGTGTTCTTGTCCTCGTCGGTGCCGAAGTTCCGGCGGGGGTTCACCGGGCACGGCGCGACCGTGGCCAGGGGCAGGCGCACAAGATCGTATGCGGGAATGGTGCCTTCGGTGACGGCCTTTGCCCGGCCACGCTCGCTACGCGGGGGCCGGGCCGCGCCGAAGCTCCCGGCTCCAAGTCGGTCGGCTACGCGGCTGCTCATGCGATCCTCCGGGCGATGTCGCGCATCGCGTCGGCCTGCTCGCCGTCGGGGGCCCACACGAGCAGGGGCGTCTTGGTGCGGACGGCTTCCCGCTGGTCCTTGAGGTCGTTGACGACGGCGATTACCTCGGGCTTGCCGATACTCCTCCAGCTCTCGAGCGAGGACGTCAGGACATAGCCCTTGCGGACGTCGTAGAGGTTGACAATGAACCCGAGGTCGCAGATGTCGACGTCCAGGTCGTCGCACAGTGCGTCGATCTGCTCGCGCAGCAGAGCGTAGGCGTCGGCTGAGGAGTCCTCTGCCTGCACGGGGATGACCAGACCAGAGCTGCCGTCTTCCTCGCCCTCGCGGGTGCGCACGTAGTAGAGGGCGTTGTCCATGGCGTAGCCGAGGGACGGCGGGCAGTCGATCAGCATGAAGTCGAAGTCGCCGGCGAGGGGCTCGAGTGCCTTCTCGAGGGCGGTCTCCTTGATGCGGATCTCGCGGTAGGTCGCCAGCTTGGCGTCCAGGAGGAAGCCGTCGGTGCAGGCCGGCAAGAGGAAGAGCCGGCCTCCGAAGGCATCGCCGTTGACTGGAAGGACGAGGTCCGCGAGTTCCCCGTTCTTCTCGCCGGTCATGTGCTTGACGAGGCTGTCGCCCTTGAGGGCCAGGTGCTCGTGGCCGAGCTGCTTGGTGAGGTGGCCCTGAGGGTCGAAGTCGACCATGAGGACGCGGAAGCCCATTTCGGCGAGGGCCTGGCCGATCCCGGCGGTCAGCGCGGTCTTGCCGACGCCGCCCTTCTGGTTGCCGATCGCGATCCGGCGGGCCCCGGTGGCGCGGCGGGCGCGCTCGGGGAGGGGGTGGGCGTCCAACCAGAGCCGGATGGACTGGGCCACTCCCTGGTTGTAGGCGAGCTTCAACGCGGAGCAGTCGGCTCGGAAGTCCGCCAGCAAGGCGCTAGGGACGTAGGTCGAGAAGGACGTCGCGCCGGAGACGTCGATTGTGGGGAGAGGCTTGGTGGCTTCCTTCCATGCCTTGATGCCTTCGGTGACGGCGTCTTGGATGTCGACGCCTACGGTGGCGGCTCGAATCTTCAACTCGCGCCGCAGCTGCTGGGGGAGCTTGGTAACTACCTTGTCCCGCTCATCGGTGTCAGGGGTGGCCATGCGGGGAGTTTACTAACCGCTATGCATTGTTGAGTCACCGACACCCCGTGAGACTGCCTCAGGCCACCCGAATAGTGCCGGTGTTGTCCGCGGACAACACAACCTCGTTGGCTCCTCTCCTCAAGACCAGCTGACAAAGGCTCGTCCCGCAGGACCACTGGACACGAGCCCCTCGCATGCACCGTCGTGTTGTCCGCGGACAACATCCGCTCCCCCATCGTTGGAGCCACGGCCGGCGGACGCTGGCAGGAACGACGCACGGCTCGTGCCTCGGTAGCCCTGCCGAGGAACGAGCCCTGCGTCGAAGAGCGTCGAGGCGTGTTGTCCGCGGACAACATCCGCTCCCCCATCGTTGGAGCCACGGCCGGCGGACGCTGGCAGGAACGACGCACGGCTCGTGCCTCGGTAGCCCTGCCGAGGAACGAGCCCTGCGTCGAAGAGCGTCGAGGCGTGTTGTCCGCGGACAACACGTCCGGGCGAGTGACCACCACTACCTTCGTCACTGCCCAGCAGGAGCTGCCGTGCCGGATGTTGTCCGCGGACAACATCCGGCACGGCAGCCGGGGGCGGCAATAGTCGACGCGGGCCACTTCCCGCATGTGTTGTCCGCGGACAACATCGGGCCGGGCCCGCTGGCGTGCGGGCTGAGCCCAGGCGGGTCAAAGCGGGTTCCGGGGCTCGGACCTGGCGGGTGGTGAGGGCGCGGTAGGTGGTGAGGCCGGCGGCCGCGGCGGTGCGGGCCAGGCGGGTGCGCAGGGAGTCGCGAGGCGGCGTATCAATGGCACCGGACAGGGAAGTGTGTAGCTGTCGGCAGTATGTCCGCGAGGGGGGAGAGGTTTGTGGCAGTGGGAAGGGCAGCGCGTCAGGCAGCCCGCAGGCCGAGGGTCGAGGCGGTATTCGGAAAGGACGCGACCCCCGCGGCGCTCGACCTGCTTGAACTGGTCGAGTACGCGTGGCACGACGCCTATCACGAGATCACGCCGTCCGAGGCGCTGATCGACGACATCCTGACGTGCTCTCAGGGCGATCTCGGCCGGCTGATCCGTTTCGGCCTATTGGCAGTCGTGGACGCGCGGGACCTCTGGATGGCCGTCGAAGCTATAAGAGCTGCCGAGAGCGACTCCGGGACCGGTGAGCGAACCGGCTGAGGTGCCGTGATCGAGCGGTGCACGCCAGGTGAACCCGAGCCCACCGGCCCGTCCGCTGGTCATTCCAGTAGGCGCCCGGATCGATACATACGAACACGTCAGTCCCTGCTCGGCGTGATCGTGTTTCGTGCGACGATCCCGGCATGATCAACCTCGCTGCTGCCTCTCCATGGCGCCGTATAGGTACGGGTCGGCTGCGTGGGGCGGCGCCGGTCCAGCGGGGTTCCGCAGTCGCGGTGCTGGGGCACTGCTGGACCGCTCGCTGGTACAGATCGCCGACGCTTCCTCGGATGCCCGCTGCTTCGACCGGGAGAGCATCCGCGTGGCGGCGGACGTGTGGGACAACAACACCATCCCGCTGTTTCGGGCGGCGACAGCCAGCACTCGATGCGGGCGCGAACGTCGTGCGCGGGCGGCGTTGGAGTGGATGGCCGGCCTCGGCGAAGAGAGACGGGCCTGGATGCTGGACCAGGCCGCGGCCGCCGGACACTCGTTGGACGAGCTGCTTGCGACCACGAAGCCATACGTGCCAGGCCGTGACTATCTGGGACATGTGATGGCCCCGGTGATGGCGGTGACGCCGCAGATCGCAGAGAGCCTCGCCACCGACTACGACCTGCCGTCGGCAGAAGTCCGCTGTCTGCAGGTCGAGCGGACCGGTAGCCGTCTCATCGGCTATCTCGAACTCGCTGTCGCCCGTTCCTATCCCGTCGACGAGGGCACGTCTCCCGAGACCGCCACGCTGGGCATACGGCTGCGCGACATCACCGAGGTCCGCTTCGATTGCCAGAACACCCGGGGCGCCGCCCTTCGACCGGAAGCTGACGGAGTGTCGATCGGCATCGGATCCCACGGCACCCTCCGCGCGGCGACGGCCGACCTCCGCCCGGACGACCGCTGCTGGCACCTGTCCGCCGCAGGACACCTGGCCGACGCGACCACACCGCCCCGCGACAGCCAACCTGCCTGGCCCGCCCCTCCGCAGGAGGGACACCTAGGCACCAACGCCATGGCCGCCGCGACCCTCCTCCACCGCGCCATGCTGCACATCCGCATGGTCCGCTCTGCCGCAATCGCACACCGGGTCCCGGTGCGCGACTTCCACCGGGCCTTCGCCGGAGCGGGCGAGGCGATCCTCGCCGCCGGCGCCCACCACCTTCCCCACCGCCGTGAAGCCGCCTTCCGCCGACTGATCGAGACCTGGGCCCGACGCGGCGGCGCGGCCCTCGCCGAGTGGTTCGCCACGGTGCTGCCCGAGACGGCCCACCAACCGGACTTCCTCGCTGGGCTCCGCGACCAGGCCGGAGCACACCCGGCCGCCGACCCAGTGCTCCAGCCCGCTCCAGAACCCTCCGCGGTCCCCGGCCCGCCGCAGGCCGAGCTCCGCTTGGCCACGTACACCTCGGCACACACGCGCTACGGCACCCACCACAAGGCCTCCGCCCTTCTGCACCTGGCCGTGCCGCCTCACCCCGAGAGCGCTGACGGCGCCCCCTGGTGCCTGCGCGTCGTGCGGGGCGCCAGCCCCGCCCGCTTCCAGGTGCAGACCGAGGCGTTCCAGGGCGCCAGCCATCCCCGCGTCACCGTTGACGACAATGCGGCCCGTCACTTCGTCCTGCGCGATGGAGCCCTCACCATCACGAGCGGGGAAGACTGGCGCGACGATCAGTCGTGAGCACGTTCGTTTGCACGGGCCTGAGCACTTTGACCTTTACGCCGACATGGAGCCCGCGCTGGTGTAGTTCACGGTCCTGACTCCTCGACAACCCGTCCGTACGGGGGCTTGAAGAGATCGGTTGTTCGCCTGCTCTCGGAGACGGCCTGCATCGCCGCCAGATTCTCCATGGCCGAGGACAGGCTGACTTCGAGGCCGGCAACTTCACCGGTCCAGCCTTCACGTCGGGCCTCGGCGATGCGGGCATCGAGGTTGGTGATGATCTCGGTGAGGCGGGGCATCTGGGCGGCGGTGTCGGCGTCCTGCCGGAGCGTGGTAGGGCAGTAGTCGCGGCGAGCCGGGTCTTGCCGCCCCCGCCCGTCCCGGTCAGCACCTGGCACAGCACCGCCGTGCCCCCCGCCCCGTACGGCCGTGCGCAACCGGTCCGCCTCGGTGCGGAGCTGGAGGGACTGCGCGCGGGGCGGGATCGCGCCGACCTGATGCGGCCACGCGGCCGGCGCCTGCGGCCCGCTCTGATGCACGATCAGATTCCTGCCGGCGGCGCTCGCGCCGGACCGGTTCGCGATCGCCCGCGGTGTGCCGCTACACGAGGCGTTCAGCGACGACCGGCCGGACGTGGTGGTGGCCGCCCACCACGAGGACGACTTCTGTCCAGTGGGCCGAAGAGGTTCACCGGGCGGCGAGCGTGGGCCCAGCGCCACCGTGCACAAAGGGCGGCAAGGGACAGGACCGTTGAGGGACGGGGGACAACCCCCGCATCAACCCAGGTGCCAGCAGGACGGGCGACCAAAGCGTGGCCTTGGCACGCTGGGCGTGAACGGGGACGAACACCTGAAGAAGCAGGAGAGATTGATGAGGGCACCTGCGGGGCGGCAGCACTGTGGGCGGGAATGTGCGTAGTGGCCGTGTCGGGGTTCCTCCCGGCGGCGGCCGTTGCCGAGCGGGTGCCAGCCTCGCCGCCCGGCAGCGTCATGGAGGGCATCGAGCAGGCGGTCGCGGACGGATTCCCGGGTGCCGTGGCGTATGCCAGGCGCGGAGAGTCGCAGTCGCGGATGGCGGCCGGGCTCGCGGACACGGCGACCGGCGAGCGAGTCCGGCCAGACCAGCGGTTCCGGATCGCCGGCAACACCAAATCATTCGTGTCGACAGTGCTTCTGCAGTTGGAGGGCGAAGGACGGCTCTCGCTGGACGACAGCGTGGAGAAGTGGCTGCCCGGCACAGTTCAAGCGCCGCCAGCCGGGACGGCCAGAACGTGGTCGACGCAGCGGACGGTGGTCTCGCGGCGGGTCCAGGTGGCCACGGTGATCTCCTCAGGGGTTGGCCGGCCGCCCCGGTGGGCGGCCGGTAGGGTGCGCGCGTGCGATTGATCGGTTCGGGGTTGCGGGTCGTTGTGCTGGTGCTGGTCAACGGCGATCCGGTGTGGCCAGCAGTCGGGGTTGCTGCGGTGTCCGTGGTGGCGGCTGTCGTGGTGGGTGTGCTGCGGTATCGCAGCCGCTGACGGGCGTCAGGTGGTGGTCGACGGGGCGTCAGCGGCCCGGTCAAGGGCAGCGCGGAGTCGTCGCGCGTACTCGCCGGCCACACCGTCGCGGGCCTGTTCTGCGTCACTCCACGGGTTCGCGCTCGGCGGGCCGATGCTCCGCGGCGGGAGCGGGGTCGGCCGCGAGCAGGAGCAGGCCGCGCCGGAGCGCGGCGGCGGTTCACAGTGCATCGGTGAAGTCGAGCTCGACGCCGTCTCGGGCGGCGTCGGTGACCAGGCCGGCGGCGGTGGCGGTGTCGTGGGCCAGGTCTGTGTGGCCACGCTGGGGGCGGTAGTTCGGGGTCAGTCGCACTGATCGCCGTACTCCACGACCATCCAGCCCGCCGGCACCTTGCGGACCTCCCACCCGGGCACCAGCACCTGGTGGACGTAGGAGCGGTCGTCCCAGCTGACCAGGGTGTCGTGGACGGTCGAAATGATCGGCTCCTGCACGTTGTCGAAGAGCACCACCGGCTCCAGCGCCGAGCCAATGATCGAGCCGGTGCCCTCCGGGATCGACCGCCACCCGACCAGGGGCACCAGCATGATCAGACTCTCCCCTGGCGAGCCGATCGCCACCCGCCAACCGTTCGGGGCCGCCACGAACGGGGCCGACCCGCTGCTGTCATTCGTCATGGCCACCACCCTCGCCCGGCCACCCACGCGCCGTCAGGCCCTTGCCCACATTCACCCCGACCTCTACCCTCCCCCGACTGGCCGTGGCCTTCCTAGAGCAGGAGTGCGGCGTCACGCCCGCCAGCTGGCGGGTTTCGGCGTGGTGGTGGGGAACACCGCAGCGGCGAGGAGGCTGATGTCGTCCCTCGGCCGGTCGACACCATGGATCGCCGGTCCTGACCCGGCCCGCCGCACCCGCTGGGAGACTGTTCGCGCCGGTCGGTGGGCGAATGCCTCGGTGAGGCGCACGCTGTAGCCCTCGGACTCCATGTAGGCGGCGGTCGCGGCGAACGGGTCTGGATGGTTGAGCTGGAGCGGGGTGAAGGAGAACTCCACAGCGGCCTGGATGGGCGGGACCAGTTCACCACCGGGCTGCGGAGCGAGCGGAGCCTGCCAACGCAGCTCCACCGAGGCCCGGCCCTGCGCGTCACGGCTCAGCAGGTGCTCGGTGTAGGGGAACTGGTGGAGAACGTGCTCCTCTGCGGTGGCGCTGGCAGCCGGCCGCCCTGGCAAAAACGCAGGCCACCCGCCAACACGACGGTGCCCCCGGAGGGGGACTGTTTGCCGAGGCCGCTCAACTCGCATGGACGCACCACCGTTTTGGGACTCGGAGGCGGGCCTGCGCCGGCCGACCGCCGCCGTCGAGGGACTACTCCAGACGGAAGCAGGCAGTGACGTTGTGCCTGGGGCGAGCGTTGGACGTGGCGTGCCCTATCCCGCATCCAGCCCCAGCCATGCCAGCGCCGCCCCGCTGGGGAGCCCAGAGCCGTTGCCGTACCTGCTGACCGGCGCTCAAGGCCAGGCGGGTCGGAGGCTGTTGAGCTACGTGGTGTCGCTGCCCTTGCCCAACACCGATGCGCAGCTGCTGGCCGCGGTGCTGGCCATTCGGGCGGCGCGGGGCGGAGTCGGCAACGTCACCGGGACGGATCTGTCCACGCTGCGCCTCGAAGACGCCCGTGCGGCCGCCGCTGCCCTGCGCGGTCTGGGCTGGCAGATCGACGGGGTGCTGTTCGACGGCGACCCGACAGCTGCGGTCGCCGTCACGATCCCGGACCTGGCACGGGAGACGGGCCACCCGCTGCCGGTCGGGGAGAAGCTACGTTCGCGGGTGTCCGGGTGGGTCGCGAGGACCTTGACCGCCAAGCCGGTCAAGAAGCTCCCGCCCGCCGCACGCCTGGCCGGCCTGTTCCTCGCCGCCCACGGCACCTGCGACTCGGCCGGGCAGATCCCGGCCGACCTCCCCGAGGCGTGCCGGGCGGCGCTACCCGACCTACTGGCCAAGGGCTTCCTCGCCGAGCTGTCCCAGGACCGGTATCGTCTGGACGAGGCGGTGCGCCACCTGTCGGGTGTGCGCCCTCCCACCGGCGGGCAGGCGACGCGCCCCGGGGCCGTTCCATCGTCGTGGCCCCAGTTCAATGCCGACGCGTGGGCGCGGTGGAAGAGCGAAGCCACGCCCGCGCTGCGACGGCATGTGGAGGCCGTCGAGCACTGTGCCCTGTGCGCGCTGCCCGTTGACCGGGTCGCGCAGGCATTCATGGTTGCGCCGCGCCCCATGGTCATCGCCAAGGCGACCATGGGCGCCTACGGGAAGTGGAAGGGGCTGCACCCGGACCGCGGCTCGCTGGCGGCCGAGTTCACCGTGGCCTTCCGGGCCGAGCACGGCCACGGCCCCTCCTACTACCAGCTGACCTCAGGTCTGGGCTGGGGCCTGGACCGGTCGCTGGGCGCTTACGTTGTCACGCGCTTGGTGAAGAACGAGTGGCTCGTGACCACGGGGGCGGTGCCCTGGACCTTGCGGCCCGGACCGGCCGCCCAGGCCCAAGGCATCGCCCTGCCGAAGGCGCGCACTGAGGCGCCCGGCGACGTGCCGGCGGCGGTGTAGCCGGTCATCTGTCGCCGGTGCGCGTCAACCGGGCACCTGTAAGTGCGCCCATCGGGCTGCCGTCGCGCGTCCGGCCATGCCCTGGCCCGTGCCCGCTCGTTGGACGCCGGTGGTTGCGCTGCGTGGTGCGGCGCCGCGACGTTGCGTGGGGCCCGTATGCCTGGCATCTTCAGGCTGGTCCAGCAAGGAGTTCCAGATCGACGGGGTCTGGGACGGCCGCAGCCATGACGCGGTGCTGCGGCAGTTCAGGGCGGGCATCGGAGCAGGGCGCAGCACGGCAGCGGAGTCGGCGTTCGCGGCCCTGGGCGCGCTCGCGCCGGTGCTGACCGAGGTGATCATCGACCAGGTCCAGGCGATCCGGGACACTGTGGAGACCAACTCCGAGGCCTGGACCGTCACCCTCGACCTGGCCGCCAAGGAGGTCACCTTCCTCAACGCGGCATCCGGCGAGATCCGGGAGCTGCCGGTGAAGCCGGAAGGCGGCGAGCAGAGTGCCGGGGCCTTCACGCTGGAGCTGATGGGCATCCCCGCCGTGGAGACGGCCCAAGGCCGCGTCACCATCGACAGCGTCATGGCGCTGCTCTACCTCCAGCAAGCCCACGCGGGCCGGCGGCCCTTCGCTGCGGTGAACAGCCAGGACCTGGCCGTCACCATTGAGGTCGTCTTCGGGCTCCTGGACGACAAGGCCGTCAAGCTGAAGGCGCAGGCGTCGGCCGCCGGCCGGCGGGCGACCCGCGCGACGAGCCAGCTGGCCAAAGCGAACGAGCAGCGCCTGTCCTACGGGCTGCCCACTGCCGCCGACCTGGATGCCCAGGCCGCCGTGCACGCCAAGGCCGCGGACGAGGCATCAGCGCAGGTGCGGCGGTTCAACAGTGAGCTTGAGCAGCACCGCGCGGTGCTGGCCTGCCGGGAGACGGAGGCGGAACGGGCCCGGACGGGCATGATCTGTCGTTCGCCCAGTGCAGAGCGCACGGCGTCCATGTCCCGGGCGACGGTCTCGGTGTTCAGGTACCCGAACAGGGCACCGCCGCCCCGGGCGCAGGCGGTCCCGAGCCGTCGGTTGCTCCGTACGAGATTGGCGGCCGCCGTCCGGTCGGCAGGGAACCTGCTCACCGATAAGTCGATCGGCAACGGGCAGTTGAGCGGCGGATTGAGGCCCGTCCCGTGCGGCTGCACAGCGACGATGTCGAACCGGTCGCGCAGGCGGGCCGGAAATCAGTGCTCCCGCGCCTGCCGGTCGAGCAGATAGCCCACCTCGCCGTCTCCCGGGCCGCCGGAGTTGAAGAGAAGCGTGCCCACCCGGTGTCCTGGGTCCGCTCCGAGCTCCCGGGCCTGGACCAGTCGAGCGGCAAGGAGATCCGCCCGCACCGCACGGAGTGCGGCGGTCAGCTCTTCGGCAGCGTTATGCCCAGTTCGAGCATGGCGGGGGAGGCGGGACCGCCCTGGGAGCGCTCGGTCTTGTCGCCCTTCACCGTGGGCGCGATGGTGCGCGGGTCGACGGCCTCGGACGGCGAGCCGGTGGCGTACAGGCCGTCAGGCTCTTGGTCGCGGTCGTGGGGGAGCAGCCAGAAGACGCGGCGGCGGAAGGTGCCGGAGGCGCGGGAGGAGGGTGCTGCCGGGCCGAGGATGGCGTAGCCGACCATGCGGCCGTCGCGATGGTAGGGGGGTCTGCCCTTGCGGGAGTTGAGTCGTTCCAGGCTCTGGCGGACGTAGTCGAGTGGTTCTGGGTCCTCGAGCCAGCGGATCTCGATCTCGTGGGCGAGGTCGGCGGGGTCGATCAGGGCGCTCACGGCTGCGGCTCCTCGTCGGCCAGCAGGCCGATCCCTGGGTAGTACTTGCGGGAGTTGGACAGGACCATGTCCTTGGGGGAGGTCATACCCAGTGTTTCGCGCACGCGCGCGGCGAAGGCGCGGGCGGTGACGGGGTTGGCGCCTTCACCGCCGCACCAGCGGGTGTAGGCGCCGTACAGCAGAGCCTGTTCGGCGCGCAGACCGTCGGCGATCTTGCAGGCTTCGGTGAGGAAGCGTCCCACGCTGTCTTCGGTCTCGGCGTACGCGCTCGTGGCGGTCTGCACGCTCTGCGGTCCGGTGAGGTCCTTGTGCCCGTTGAAGTACCTGCTGGCGCCCGTGATGAGCCAGTTGAGGATGCCGGGGCCCTCCTCGGCGACCAGGACGTGGGCGAGGTTGTCGATCTTCCGGTCCTCGGCGACGACCCGCTCGAAGGGGATCAGCCGCATGCGTCGCCAGAATGCGGGGCCTCCGGTGCCGACCTCGGGGCGGTGGTTGCCCAGCAGCCAGAGCTTGTGGGTCGGGTTGAAGCTGAAGAAGTCCTGGCGCATCCGGCGGGCCTTGACCCTGTCGCCGCCGGTCAGCAGCTTCACCCGGGCCTCGTCGAAACGGTCGCCGGGCTTGAGTTCGGAGCACATGATGATCCGTCGGCCGTGCAGTTCGGCCAGGTCCGTGGGGTGGCCGTCGAAGGCCCGGGCCATGAGGAAGCCGGGCGGGGCCGCGTCGGCGTAGTCGCCGAGCAGCTGCAGCATCACGTCCAGCAGGACGGACTTGCCGTTCTTCCCGGTGCCGTACAGGAACGGCATGATCTGCGCCCCCACGTCCCCGGAGATCGAGTACCCCAGGCACAGGTGGAGGAAGTTGATCATCTCCTGGCCTTCGGGGCCTTCTCCGAAGGTGTCCTCCAGGAAGCGGAACCAGCGCGGTGTGGGCATGGCCTGCGGGGCGACCGTGGTGGAGCGCGAGTGGCTGTGGCGGGTGGGGTCCGGCGGGATGAGGAGTCCGGTGCGCAGGTCGACGACGCCGGCGGTGGTGCACAGGGCGTACGGGTCGGCGTCGAGTGTGGAGGCGTGCATCACCATGCCGGGGGCGGCCTTGGCTTGTTCCAGCATCGCGGTCATGCCGCTGGTGGACAGCGCACGGCGGCGGTGGCGCTTCAGCTCGCTGGTGGTGTAGGTGCCGCTCGGATCGTGGAGGACCAGGTGCTCGGCCATCTCGCCGGCGGCCCAGAGCACGGTGTCGGTTTCGTCGATCTGCCACCGGTGGCCGGCCCAGCTGTACCAGCCCAGGCCGGGCACGTAGCGGTAGTCGGCGCCGTACAGGCGCACGAACAGCTTGGCGTTGCCGCGGTCGCTGAGCGAGTCCGGCAGCAGCCCCTGCCGGGTGACGGCCGGTGACGGCTGCACCTCATGCACCATCACGGGCTGAGGGGCTTGGGGCGCCGCCGACGGTGTCAGGGTGAGCATGCTCTCCTGGACCGGCGTGAAGGGGCGGGCCGCCTGCCCGGGCACGGCGACCGTACCGGGTGTCGGTGTGTTGGCGGCGGTCAGGATCTGCCGCGCGGCGGCCAAGGCATCGAAGCCTCCTTCCGGTCCGTGCTCAGTGGTCATGCGCGTCCTCGCAGATGCAGGGGGCGGCGGGCGCCTGCGGCAAGGCCCGCGCGAACGATCGGTGCCCAACGGCGTTCTTGGCCCGGGCGAGCGGTGGAGGCGGCGTCCAACAGGACGGCTGCGGCGTCGGCCTCGCTGAGGTAGCCGGCTGCGGCCAATCCGCCGGCGGTGAACGCCGCGCGGTTGAGCTTGTCGCTGAAACCCATTCCTTCCGGGGCGGCCGTGCAGGCGACGACCTCAGCCAGCAGGCCCGCCAGGACGGCGGGCGTGCCGTCCTGGGCACCACCGGCTGCGATGACCGCCTGCCGGGCGCGGGACGGGGGACGGCGCGGTTCGAGCCGGTCCTGCGGGGGTTCCGCGTGGTGGGTGCGCTGCAGTTCTGCGGCCAGCCAGGACGGCAGGGGAGCGGGCCGCCGCACCGCGCCGACGGGCGTGTAGGAGCCGTCCGCGGTGACGGTCCCCGGCGCGATGATGAAGCCGCCGCGGGCGCGGACGTCCACCTGCCAAGCCAGCGCCCGGTTCTTCCCCGCCCCAGTGGAAGAGCGCAGCGGCAGGCTTGGGTGTGCTTGGTACCAGACGTGCAGGCCACCGGAGGGGGTTCTCACCCGCAAGGTGGTGGTGTCGTCGGCCGGGCTGGCGTGCCCGCGCAGGGCGGCCAGCAGGGCGAGGGTGTCGAACCCAGTGGCCAGACCTGCCAGGTCGACCGCGTCCGGGATCACGATGCCGGGGAGCAGCCGGTCTCGGGCGGGCAGGGGCTTGGCGTGCGCGTCGACGTCGATGACGACCAGGTGAGCAGGCCCGCAGGAGATGCCGACGCCCAGCTGCGAGTTGGCTTCCCACCAGGAGCGCAGCCTGTCGTGGTCGGTGGTCGCGGCCAGGTGCCCGTGACACCAGCGGCCGGTCACCAGGCAGCGGCACCCGGAGGCGCGGTGCCCGGTGGCCGCGCAGTCGGCGCAGTTGGCCACTGGGTGCTTGGTACCCGGGGCCAGCGGGTGCACCGGCCATCCCTGCGCGGCACACCACCTGGCGACCTGCAGCGGAGGCGCGGACGTAGTGGGGACGCCGACAGAGCTTGCCACCTTGATGTCCCTCCCGCTGTCTGCCTGCCGGCTCCGTCGTACGTCGCTGCCGAGTATGCGCAGGTCACAGCCCTGACAGCGACTGAAGCGACTCAGTTTCCAATATGGAGCCCACAGACTAGCGGAGTCGCCGTGGCACGGGTGTGCCGTGGCTGCGGTGGCTACAGCGACCGAGATGTGCTGGAAGCGACTGTGCAGTCTTCAGTCGCTCACCCCTGTAAGCAACGTTTTCCCAGGTCAGGGCTGTGGTGGTGGGGAATCAGCGACTGAAGCGACTGAAGGTCGGGTCTATGAACGCGTACGCGCACGCATGAATGTCGTTATAAGCCCAACCCAGAGTCGCTCCAGTCGCTGCCAGCGTCCTATAGGTGCTCTGACCTGGGAAAACACCAGCGACCGAACACCAGCGACCCAAGCGACCAACCACAACCGCCGGCACCTCCTGCGATGGGCGGCCGACCGGACCGATCGTTTGAGCGGGCTTCAGTGGGCTTCCTCGGTCGGGCGTGTCGCCCGCCTGCCCCAGCGACTCTGACTCCAGCCGCAGCGACCGAATGCGTTCAGTCGCTGATTCAGTCACTGTCACATCCCTGCTGGTCAGGGCTGTGGTGGTGGGGAATCAGCGACTGAAGCGACTGAAGGTCGGGTCTATGAACGCGTACGCGCACGCACGAATGTCGTTATAAGCCCAACCCAGAGTCGCTCCAGTCGCTGCCAGCGTCCTATAGGTGCTCTGACCTGGGAAAACACCAGCGACCGAACACCAGCGACCCAAGCGACCAACCACAACCCCTCCCGGGGATGCGACTGTGTTCGGCGTCGCTGGGCCGAACGGTGCCCACCCGCACTCCGCCATGACGCCACCGATCATCAGCAGCAGTGGACGCGCGACGGGGCTCCCAGGCCAGGAATGCCTCCAGCGCCGGCCCTACGTTGAAACCTGGCGCCTTGCAGCTGCCGAGGTGCGCAGCGCCCCATGCTTCACCTGCGGTGCCTTCCAGAAGGCCGCCGCGCGCCGGTTCGCCCCGTGCTGAGCCCAGCGGGATGGCAGAGGCGGCCCTCATGAGCGGGGCGGAAGCCTCCCCGTCGCAGTTTGTCGGTCAGGCCCCGCCTAAGCCAGGACGTGCATCATGCACACGGGACGGCCTGGGCCCGAATCCGGGCCGCATTGACAGGGTCGACCAGGTCAATGGCATCGATGAGTAGCGTCGGGAACATCATCTGCTCACCGAGCTGTACGCACATGATGTCCTCGTCGTCATCGCTGCTGGGCAGGTTGAGCCGCTTCTCCAGGAGGGCCCGACTTACCGTCTTCGGTACCAGGACCACGCCAACGCACCCGCCGCTTGGCCGCAACGACCGCGCGATCACGTCCACTGCCCGCGCTACGTCGGCTGATGACGTGGCCAGGATCGCATCGAGCCCCTGGTCCAGCAGCATCCGACACGGCAGTCCCTTCAGTTGCCGGCTGAGGACAGCCAGCGTTCCAGGGGGCAGGCAGACCAGGTAGTGCGACCTGTCCCTGTAGCCGGCGGCGATCTCGCGAACGGCTGTCTCGCGGTCAACGAACCCGTCGCCCGACTTCACTCTCGGCTTCTTCGCCTTCTCACGTCCCACACAGCGCCTAACGATCCCTACCCGGGGTGGTCGCGGACCTGCGTTGAGCATTCGGGCGCCGGCGCCCGGGTCCTTTGCCCAGGACGGTACGAGTCGGCACCCGACAGCTCTATCACCCAGCTGCCTGACCCGTTCGGCACAGCGATATGGATCGACGGCCCG
The DNA here is from genome assembly GCF_006636205.1 of Kitasatospora acidiphila. Taxonomy (NCBI): domain Bacteria; kingdom Bacillati; phylum Actinomycetota; class Actinomycetes; order Kitasatosporales; family Streptomycetaceae; genus Kitasatospora; species Kitasatospora acidiphila. The sequence continues at coordinate 23,732 of NZ_VIGB01000002.1, forward strand.
TAGCGCCGGCCAGAACGCCGAGGCCCCCGCTGACGAACCGTGGGCGGTGCGGCGGGCGCCGACCACGTCACTCGTCTCGGTCACCACAGCGGGCGGCACCAGAGCTGCCACCAACGGCTTCACGTCCATCTGATCCGCCCTCCGGCCTCCCGCAGCCATCGCCGGGGACAGCCGCGCCTTGGCTGACTCGGCAGCGCGCAGGGCGCCCGGAAATGCGACCCGCTGCCCGGTCAGGTTCCAGTAGGCGCGGGGCAGGACGGTGCCGGTCAGAGGTTCAGTCCGGCTGGATGTTCAGGTGGCTGCGTGGCAGCGCAGGTGGGGTGCTCGCCCGTCGTACGAGCCGTACAGGCATGAGAGGGCGACGACACAACTCTGGGTCCAGATGCGTTGCGCCGTCGCCCGCTCCTGGTGGTCGTCGCGCGCCGGGTAGCCGAAGGCTCCGGTGGGGTGCTGCTGACAGAGCAGGAAGTCGACCCCGTCGCGGGTGATCCGGTGATCGGCCCAGCCGAGCAGCCCCAGCCCTTGAACGAGCGCGGCGGCTTCTTCGAGCCGATAGTTCTGGCAGGCGGCTGGCAGCGCGGCTGCGAACCGCTCCGCGACGGAATGCCAGGCGGAGGCGTCGCTGCCGAGGTGGAGCGGTTGGCCGTCGGCATACTGCGCCAAGGCCACGGCAGTGACCGCGGGCGCATGGTTCCCGGCGAACAGGTTCGCAGCGGTCGTGGAGGCGAGGAGGGAATCCGCCTGCTGCTCGGTGAGCCGGCCCAGGTCGCGCAGTCGTCTGACTCCGCCGGCGGCGGCCGTGGGAACGGCGGTGAGCCCGGTGAGTGCTGCTGCCGTGTCCGTCAGGAACTGGTCGAGGGATTCGCAGACCAGTCCGCAGGCCGACAGGCCTCGCGCGCACTCGGCTACCGCGTCGACGCCCTGCCCGCCCCAGGCCACCGGCTGGGAGAGGGTGTTGTCGGCACGCCGCACGAGACTGGTGAGGGCCCGGGCGGCGAGTCGTGGCTCTCCCACCGAGCGTGCGGCTCGCGCGGCTGCGCCCGCTGCCGGGACCGCGTCGTCGAACGGCACATCGAGGGCGGCCTCGGTCAGCCAGGCGGTGGCACACCGGATCGCGGCTTCAAGTCGTTCCTTGCCGGCGGACCGGGGAGGTGAGGGGCGCGGCTGCCGGATCACGGCCTCGTCACGGGCCAGGTGACCGGCCAGCGCTGCGACGATCGTGGTGTGATAGCCGGTGGCCCAGTCGCGGTAGTCCGCGTCGCCGTTCTCGAGTTCCGGGGGGAGGATGCCGTCCGGCCCGGCGACCCGCCCGTCGGGCTCCTGTGCATCGGCGAGGAAGGCCCAGGCCCGTTCCATCTCGGGTGAGTCCTGGATCCCCAGGCACAGCAGGCAGCAGAGCAGTTCGGCGACCAGGTCGGCGTTCTCCTTCTGGCGGCACAGAAGGCAGAGCGCCTCCAGTAGTTCTACGGCCTGGGGCAGACCGAATCCGGTGGGCCACCGGGGGATACGCCGGCCGAAATCGGTGGCGTAGAACACGGTATGCGTGACCGCGTAAATGTCGCTGTCGCTCAGCTTCACGACGGATGGATCAGCACAGAGCAGGGAGAAGGGCAGTACCGCACTGTCTGCCGGCATTCCGTGATCGACTCCGGCCAACTCCAGCGTGTGCAGCAGATCCAGCTGCCGGAATGGGACGCGCTCGAAGCAGGCCGCATAACGTCCGGCGACCGCTCGGCCGATGAGGCGCTCGAATTCGCTGTCGCGCCGCCCGCACAGCCGCTGTGACGCGTAGGTGCCCGCGTACAGGAGCAGGGCCCGCTCATCACGTGCGACGAGCTCACGGTAGGAAGCCCGGGCCGCTACGGCGCTGACCTGGTCGTACAGCATCCGATAGTCGGGGTCGCCGTCGAAGGACCCGAGCTCCGCCCGAGCACGGAGTCCGACCAGCAACGCGACCTCGACGAACGCCTTGCGGACGAACAGCGTACGCCGCTTGTCGGCGGCGTCGGGATCGAAGCGGGTGCGGTGCGCGGCCAGCCAGGCGACAGCTCCGCGTTCCACCGTGCGCCGCATGTCGGCCACAGCCGCCCTCCTGATGAGTCGATCCAACCCGGCCGTGCGTCCCGCCTGGCGCAGCCCCCCGTACGGCGCAGTCCGAAGCTAGGCCTGCGCGGCGTCCTCGGTCACGGACGGGACAACGAGCACGTACTTGTCCCACGCCAGCACATAGCCGGAGATTTCTCCGAGCGTGGTGGTCGCACCGACCAACTGCTCCAGTGTGGTGTTCATGTTTATCAGCCCGCTGTTCTGGAGGAAGGCGAGAGCGGCCCGGGCGTCGACAGCGGGGCAACTGGTCATGGCAAAACCTCCATCGAGGGCACGATTTCCGCGGATTCGCATCCCGCGAAATACTTGCCCGCGATTATGTCAGCGGTTTGCATGAGTGTCATCGGCGAATATTCATATTCACCCGAATGGACCATCTTAAATACAATATTTCTTTTGCTTCGGTTGTGGCGGATCCCCGTCCTCTTCTCGATCATTCTGCGGTCCAACGCCCAGCGGCTCGGGCCCCGGTACGCAGGAGCTGAGCGCGGGTGCGACACAATCCGCTACAGCGAGAGATCGGCGCCGACGGGCCCCTCCTGCCGACAGACGCCTCTGGCAGCGACGCGGGCCGCGCAGCTGCGGTCGGTCCTCACCGCACTGCAGGAATCGCGAACCAAGTACCCGAGGTGACCGCCGGATCAGCGCGCGGTGCTGTGCGGAGCACCCGGGCTGCCCGGACGGGCGGGGCGGCCAGGACCTCGGTGGCGGCCCGCTCGCCGGAGCGGACCGCGCCCTCCATGAGGCTAGTGACCCACGCTCCTGGTCCGGGCAGGATCGATCAGCCGCCCGCCGTCACCGGATTGGGCAGCAACGCCCACTGATCGGCGCCCGGAACCAGCCGCATCAGCGTCAGCGCCCTGGCCGGCAGCGGCTGCGTCCGAAGCGCGCTCAGATCGGCGGTCGGGGTGAGCTCCCGGGTGGCGGCCTCCAGCACTGTGCCCAGGGTCGGAGCGTCTCCGGCCAACGGACCCAGCGCGCCCGTGATCAGGCAGCTGAAGACTTGTCGGCGCAGGGCGGATGGGTCGTCGTCCAGCAGTTCGCGGGCCGGCGCCGGTACTGGCCGGCTGTGCCGGGCCAGCCTGGCCGGGCTGAAGCGGATGTCGTCGAGGTCGCGGTAGACGAGCCGTCGGACGCGGTCGTCCGCATCGATGACGGCAAGGAGGTTCTGCCCGTGTGTCTCCAGGGCCACCCCCAGGTCGAGCAGGTCCAGGCAGACACCCCCCGCCAGGGATGTGTTCTCGGCTGAGGAGTTGAGCACCTGCGGTCTCGCTCGGCGAAGCCCTCCGCGGCCGATTGCCGATCGTCTTCGGATTCTCGGGTGTTCACGGCCCTCAGGACTGATCGGCGGCGAGTTCGGTGAAGCCGACCATGCCGACTGCGGCGACGATCCCAATCAGCATGGACATCGGCACGGTACCGGTGCCCATCAGCGAGGCAGCGCCCTGGAGGCCGGCGAGGACGGCTCCGGTGACCCACAGGACGCCCATCGGCAGCAGGCTGGCGGTGAACTCCCACTCCATCAGCAGGCGCAGGGTCGCGATCACCAGGGCGATGGCAGCCATCAGCAGGGCCGACAGGAACCCCGCCGGTGCCGGCCAGTGCCGGTAGTGGACGAGCGTGAAGGTCATGGAGCCGAGGTAGAGCAGAGCGGCGCCGAGGACGGCGGCGAGCGCGATGACAGCGGCCATGCCCTCGGCGGATGGTGGTGTGGCCGCGGCCCTGCTGTCGGCCTGGGTGTGCGTCTCGGTGGTCATGGGCCACTCCGTCGACTGGTCGGGGACAAACGACCCGACCGTAGAGGACCCGCCGGCCTTTGCGCAGCCCGCTCCGGCTGCCGGTAGATGAGCCGCGCAGGTAGTGGAGGCACGGTTGTCCCTCCTTCGAGGCTCGACGGCCGCAGTGCGGCGTTGACGGCCGGCGGTGCGACGCCTCTTCCGCTGTTGCCCATGGCCGAGCGGCCGGACGGGCAGTTGCACGGCATGACGACCCCTCGGCTGTTCTCAAGGTCATCGTGAGTGCCGTCCGGCGCGGCCAGCAGCGACAGGCTGCGCACGAGGACCCGCCGACGGGAGGATGAGCGGACCGGATCCACCGCCGATGGCAGGGTAGGAGATGGAGGCCGGCCGCGGAGTCGCCTGCTCCCGGCGAAGCGAGGCACCGGCGGTGCGGAAACTCGGCGGTGTCGCGGCCGAGCTCTTCGAACAGGCCGCCAGGCAGGGAGTACCGGTGGCCAGGCGGGCACTAACGGTGGATCAGGCAGACCCGGCCGTCGTGAACCAGGACCACGCACACCCGGACCACGATGCCGTGCCGTCGGTGGTCACCGCTGGGCCCAGGTCGGGCAGGCGGGCTCGTGCCAGGTCGTACGGACGACCAGGCCGCCCTGGGTGACGTGCTCGCTGGACCAGGTTCGGCAGCACCCGCCGCCGCCCGACGGGACCGGGCCCGGCTGCCTCGCGACGCGGAGCCGAGCGGCGGGAGCGGGATGGGTGGGCGCGGCCGCACGGCGGCGACGATAACGGCGCCTGGTCATGGGAGTCGTCATGTCGCAAGCTCTGCCCGCCACGCCATCCCGCCGAACCCCGCCGCCCCCGGACGGAGCAGTCCCGGCCACCACCACCGGGCACTGAGCTGCACTGACACCCGAAAGGCACCAGCAGCCAACGCATCAGGTGGCCTCTCCGGGCCGGGAAGTGGGGCCGACATACGCAGCAGCCAGACTGCTCCGGCTGAAACGGGTGCGCGGAATGGGGCTGGGCGGGCGCCGGCATGCCCACGATCAGCCCGGAGAACTGAAATGACCCGCCAGCCGGGCTCCGGGGCGTCACGAAAAAGCAACCTTAATTCGGATGAAAGTTCGACCCCTAACTCATTCGAGTGAATCTGCACACGATCGAGTGATATTAGGTTTAGTCGGGGCAGTTAACCGGTCGGGGCTTTCGTGGGCTGCAGACCGCGACTGTTCCACTGGCCGGAGTTACTCCAGTCAGACCGTGGATCACCGTCCTACGATTGAAAGGAGAATCAGATGATCCTCAATCTGCTCGGTAATCTCGTCGCCGTTCTCGGCTGGGTGCTTTAGCCCGTGCCTTTCACCTGCGCAGGTGTCCGGAGCATGATCGGCAACACGAAAGTGCCTTCCAACCGGGATGATGAGGCTTGTCCAAGGTCTTTGTCAGTCCAGCAGGAAGGCACTTTCCATGTGCCTACTACCGGGCCAGGTCCCCGGCTGGCGGATCTCGCTGACGTGACTGCCGCTACCCGAGAGTGATCACCGCAGAGGACCGCCGCCGCCAGCCCCGAAAGCCCCGGGGCAGAGCTCCGTCCGACCTCAGTCCGCGCGCAGGATCCGGGAGACGTAGATGGCCGACGGCTCGGTGGCCTCGTCCACCACGTACTCCACCAGCCCGAGATCCCGGCGCAGCGGCGCCGAGTGCATGCCAGGACGGCCCGGGACCGGCATGCTCAGATGAGGAAAGGGATTCTCACGCAGCTCGACGACGAACGCGACGACGGCGGAGAACACGTCGGCCGACGTCCCCGGGTCGCCGAGGAACTCCTCCACCACCGGGGAGAAGGTGATCGGGTCGTCCTCATCCGGGTAGTCGATGTACTCGCTCACAGGGCCCCGAGACGCCGCAGGACGGCAGAAGCCGGGGTGCCGGGGGCGGTACCGGCCTGGACCGCGGCATGGATGCGGTCACCCTCCGGATCCCGGTAGAGCTCGGCCCGCAACCACCAGCGCCGCAGGACACCACCGATCGCCGCGTCGTCCGCCTCACCCATCTCCCGGTAGAACTCCATGCGCTGAGCCGACGGCAGCGCGGCCGCGACGGCGTCCTGCGTGCGCGGGATGGGCTGGCTGCCGTCGTGGTGGCCGTGCAGGGATGCGGCGCTCACCGTTCCTCCGGAAGTCTCGTGCGGGCGGGACCGATGCCAGTGTCCTCTCCCAGCGGCCCCAGCCGGTACCCGGGGCTGCGGTAGTCCGCGTTGCCATGGGTAATAGGGCGCTGTCTGCGGCAAGACTTCGAGCGGGCCCGGCCGCCGACTCTCCGTCAGCCGCCCAGCAGCACCGGCGCGGGCTTGGCGCCGGGGCGAAGGCGTGGGAGCAGGTGGTGTGGGCGTCGCGGGCGAGCATGCCCTCGGCGTGTCGCCGCCCGTGTGTCGGGTTGACGCCCCCACCAGGGGAAACCGCCCTCGACGGGTGACCGTCCAAGCGGACGGGGGCGTCAGCCGGCACCTGCCCGCATACGGTGGAACAGGCCCCGAGCAACAGGGCACGGGCAAGCAGCGGAGAAGGAGACCGTGGCCGAACAGGACACCTCACCCGCGTACTCGCACGCGCAACGCCCGCGCCGCCAACTGGCGGACACCAGGGTGGTCGAGCGCGCCACCGGCGTGGTCATGCACCAGACCGGCGCCACCGCGGACGCGGCACGCGCCCAACTAGCCCGCGACGCCGCCCGCACCGGCCGTACCCTGTCCCAGCACTGCGCCCACGTCCTGGCCGAAGTCACCGGCACCAGCGTGCGTACCGGCACGGCCGTCACCGGGCCCCCAGCCCGCCACCACCTGGTCACCACCGACCCCGAACACGCCCGCCACGAGCTCGCCGCCGCCTACCGCACCCCGATCCACATGACCGCACCTGAGCCCGGCACGGTGTTCCGCGTGGAGCAGACCGACGCCCACCTGTTCCAGGTCGGCGAGATCCAACTGCCAGGCAAGCTCTCGTTCACCTCCGAGCCACCACCCCAGGTCGTCGTCGCCCGCCTCATCGCCGGAACCATGAACCTGCCCACACCGGACGGCGAGGAACGCCTGGCAGCCGGAGACATCACCCTGATCGGCCCGGCCGCAACCGTGCACGTCACCACCACCGACGCCCGCGTGCGCACCACCACACTGCCGCTACCCCTGCTCCACAAGGTGGCAGGCCAACTCCCCAGGCAAGGCCGCCCCTTGCGGTTCACCGACCCGCGACCGGCCAGCCAGGCGCTGGCCGACCACTGGCGCGCCACCCGCGTCTACATCAACAACCTCCTCGACCACCCCGACCTCGACGCCGCAGCCCCCCTGCTGGTCGCCAATACCGCCCACCTGCTGGCCGCCACCGTCCTGGCCGTCTTCCCCAACACCGTCACCGCGGCACCGGACACGCCGGTCGACCGCACCGACGCCACCTCCGGCACCGTCCGCCGCGCCGCTGCGTTCATCAACGACCACGCCCACCGGGACATCACCCTCGCCGACATCGCCGCCGTCGCCTACGTCACCCCCCGCGCCCTGCAGTACGCCTTCCGCAACCACCTCGACACCACCCCCTGGCCTACCTGCGCGACGTACGGTTGCGCCGCGCACATCGCGACCTGATCGAGGCCGACCCCGCAATCGAGACCGTCGCCCGGATCGCCGCCCGCTGGGGATTCCTACGCCCCACCCGCTTCGCCGACCAGTACGAGCGCCTCTACCGATGCCCGCCCAGTACCACCCTCCATGCCTGAGCACCCCACCGCGCACGTCCCCACCGGGCGGCCTACAACTACTCGGTAGGGCGCCCCGGCTGCATGGAACTTCCGACCGGGTCCAGTGTCGGACATGTGCTACGGCTGGTATTGGAAGGCGGCGCCGTTGCTGGTGCCGCCCGGGGAGTGGACGGTGACGGTGACAGGGCCGACAGGGCCGGCTGGTGAGGTGGCGACGACCATGGTGTCGGAGAGCGCGGCGAAGGATGCCGGGGTGGTGCCGAAGAACACGGCGTCGGTGTAGGTCAGGTTGCTCCCTCTGATCAGGACGTCGTCGCCGCCGGATGCCGAACCCTGGGCGGGGCTGAGGGAGTTGATGACGGGCACTGCGACGTAGGTGTAGTAGGCGCTGCCCACCCCGATGGTGCTGGTGCCGCCTGGCGTGGTGGCCGTGACCAGGACGGTACCCGCGTTCGGGGGAGCCGTGACGGTGATCTGGCTGTCGGAGTTGACGGTGATGCTGGTGGCCGCGGCGGACGCGAAGTGCACCGCGCCGGTGAGGGCCAGCCCGGAGCCGAAGATGGTGACGGTGTTCCCGCCGCTGGTCGGCCCCTGGTTCGGGCTCAGGCCGGTGATGGCGGGGGCCGCGACGTAGAAGTACGGCAGCGGGTTGCTGGTACCCGCTCCGGTGGTGACCGTGACGTTGACCGACTGCGCGGCTCCCGCGGGTGCCGTGACGGTGATCTGCGTGCTGGTGTTGCCGGTGATGGTGGCGGCGTGGGCGCCGAACAGCACGGATATCGCGCCGGACAGGCCGCTGCCGGAGATGGTGACGGTGTTCCCGCCGCTGGTCGGCCCCTGGTTCGGGCTCAGGCCGGTGATCAACGGTGCGGTGACGTTGATGTAGCTGTAGGTGACGCTGCTGCTGGTGCCCGCCGATGTGGTGACGGTGACCGGGACCGAACCTGTGCCCGCAGGCGCTGTCGCCGTGATCTGGGTGTCGCTGACCACCGTGAACACGGCTGAGGCGGTGCCGAACTCCACTGCCGTCGCAGCGGTGAAGCCCGAGCCGCTGATCGTCACGGTGTTGCCGCCGCTCGTCGGTCCCGAGACCGGGTTCAGACCGGTGATCACCGGAGCCGCACTGTAGGTGTATGTGGTGCCGTTGCTGGTACCCACCGATGTGGTGACCGTGACCAGGACCGTTCCGGAGCCCGCCGGAGCCGTGGCCTGGACCTGCGAATCGCTCAGGACGACGAACGACGCCGAGGCGGTCCCGAAGTGCAGCGACGAGGCCCCGGTGAAGCCCGAGCCGCTGATCGTCACGGTGTTGCCGCCGCTCGTCGGTCCCGAGACCGGGTTCAGACCGGTGATCACCGGACCGGCGCTGTAGGTGTAGGTGACGCCGTTGCTGGTGCCGAGCGGTGAGGTGACGGTGACGGCGACCGACCCGGTGCCCGCGGGGGCGGTGGTGGTGATCTGACTGTTGCTGACCAGCATGAAGGAGGCCACCGGCACGGTTCCGAACTTCACGGAGGTGACACCGGTGAAGCCGCTGCCGTTGATCGTGACGGCGGTGCCTCCCGCAGCTGGCCCGTGGGTGGGGTTGAGACTGCTGATGACCGGAGCCATCGCGTAACTCCTTCATGAGAGTGGACCCGCTGTGCCCCGGCTGCCGACGAGAGGCCAGGGCACAGCGGGTCCACGGTCGCGGCCCGTCCACTCCCCGCCGGTGGCCGCGGTGACGGGCCGACCACGCCGCCTGCTCCTTGGGGCCCGGGCTCGGCCCGAGGCTCAGACGGTGACGGCGAACTGGTCGGCGGCGACGGCCGCGCTGGTGCCGCCGGTGGTGGTGACCTGGATGTCGTAGGTGGTGCCCGCCGTCAGGCCCGCGGGGACGTCGAGGGTGAGCGCGCCCAGTCCCGTGACGCTGACGCTGGCGGCCGGCACGGCCGTGCCACCGCCGACCGGGGTGAACGTCACGGCGCTGACGTCCACGAAGCAGGTACCAGCGACGATGACACCGGTGGGAGGGATGCTCGCCGATCCCGTGGCGGGGGTCACGCTGGTGACCGTCGGCAGCTGGTAGTAGGTGAACTGACCGGCCGCGCCGATAGGGCTGCTGGTGCCGCCGGTGGCGGTGACGCTCACGTTCGCCGAGTCGGTGCAGGTGGCGAAAGGTGCGGTGTGGGCCGGCGGGGTGACGGTCAGGTGGCTGTCGGAGAGCACGGTCGGCGTGACGGTGGCGCTGCCGGCCGACGAGGTGAAGACCACCCCGGTCGCGGTCGAGAAACCGCTGCCGAAGACGTCGATGGGGCCTGTGGGCGTGGCCGGGCCCGTGTTGGGGCTCACCGACGTGCACGTGGGGGCGGCGACGTAGAAGAAGGCGCTGCTGTTGCTGTTCACGCCGGAGACGGTCACGCTGACGTTGGCCTGACCGGCGCACCCTGACGGGATGGTGAAGGTGACGGAGGTGCTGCTGGCGGCGGTGGGGGTGACCGTCTTGCTGCCGATGTTCACCTTGGTGGTGCTCAGGTTGCCCAGACCAGTGCCGGTGATGGTCATGGTCTGGCCCGCGGTGCCTGAGGTCGGTGAGATGGAGCTGATCGAGGGTGCCACGGTTGCTCTCCTTTGCTGTGGCTGAGCGGTTGGATGCCACAGAGCTGCGGGGGTTGAGGCCGGCGATGTGGAGCAGCTCGCCGTCAACCTGCGGCTCTGTGGTCGAGTTGGGCGCGGAGGGTCGCTCGCAGACGTCAACAGGGCGTGGTCAGCGGCGGCGTGGCGGCGCAGTTGTCCGGAGTGTTGCCGGTCACGTTGCCGGCCAGCAGCGTGACCGAGCCCGCGTTGTTGAAGATGCCGCCGCCGTCAGAAGTGGCCGTGTTGCCGGTGACGCTGCTGGCGATCATCGTCAGCGCGGTGTCGGTGTAGATACCGCCGCCGAACGAGGCGCGGCTACCCCGGACCCCCCCGGCGGTCATGGTGACCGACCCACCGAGGTTGGCGATGCCACCGCCCACACCGATACCGGCGTCACCATTGCTGACGGTAATCGCGGTCAAGGTGAGCTGGCCGTTGTCAGCGGGGAGTTGAGAAGGCCCGTCCACCTCGATGATGCGGAAGGCAGGCGCGTTCGACGCACGGGTGATCTCGGTGGCCAGTCCGGTCATGGTGATCGGCGTGATGATGTTCGGCAGCCCCGCCGGTCCCCCAGCGCCCCCCGAACTGTGAGCGCTGGTGAGGGTGTAGGTGCAAAACGGTGACAGGATCAGGTCACCGCCCCCGGCGGCGTTGGCCCAGTTGACCGCGTTGACCAACGCGGTTTCACTGCACGGCACGATCACCGCCAGCGTCGGACCCACGGAATGCGCGTGCCCCACCGAAACCGTGAGCACGAGGGCTCCGACGGCACCGGTCCCGAGCAGCACTCGAAGCATGGTGATGGCTCGCAAGACGCCCCCTCGGACGCATGAGCCACCCTCGTCAGCTCTGACCGAACGAACACATCGGCCAACGGCTTCCTCCGATGGGCGCCCTCGCGAACCCTGCGGCAGGCACCCACCCACCAACGCGAATGGGCTGCCTTTCCCAACGGAGGGGATGGGCAGCCCACCTGATCGGACGCCACAAGTAAGTCATCTGAGTCGCCAAGCAGACAAGAGGGTTGACGGCAACTCACCCATCTGGCGGAGCGCACCATTTGGCGTGCGCCTGGGTGCCGGCTGGCTTCGCGTAAGGGGTCTAATTCGAAGCCGTCCGCGGCTGAATCGATGACGGTCAAACGGTGGCGGGGAACGTCGCGGTACCAGACCTCGACATCCTGCACGATATCGCGGAGCCTGTGGGCGAGTGCCCCGGCGACGGCAGGTGATGGGTGGACAGCTGCGCGCAGTCGTCGACGTGCGGCTGCGGGCTCAGCAACCCGCCCTCATCCAGCGGTGCCACCCCAAGACGTTCGTGCGGTCATCGGCCGCTCGACGACGTCGGTCTGCCAGCCGCCCATCGGTCGGCTCGACGACCGGCCTTTCCGTCTCGCCCATGGCCTGGCCGTTCCGGTCCGCCAGAGCCCAGCCGGGATCCCGGCCAGCCTCTCAGCTTGGCGTTTAACCTCGCTGGGCCTGGTGCTCCTTGATCGACTCGGCCCGTTTGACGGTCTTGCCGACGTCGTGGCGCTTGGCCCGGTGCTTGTTCTTCGAGCCGGGTGGCCGTCCCGGTCCGGGACGGGACGGTTTCGGTGCGGCGGCCGGGCGGGCCGTCATCGCGCGGACGTTGCGAAACCCCCGCCTCACCCGGGCGGGGGTGAGACGGCGCGGCTCGGCCGGGCGTTCCCAAGGGCGGCGAAGGTCCTCGGCGAGCGGTCGGGCGAGGCGGAGCTGGGTGTGGGCGGCGATGATGAGCCAGGTCCACAGGTCGGCACTATCCGCGTGGCGGACCTTCGGGGCGGTCCAACCGAGTGTCTGCTTCATCAGCCGGAACGTGTGCTCCAGGTCGAAGCGTCGAAGGAACGACTGCCACCAGCGGTCCACGGCCACGGCCGTCGCGCCGGCGGCCGAGCACCACAGCCAGACCGGCTTCGGTTCGCGGTCGCCCGGCAGGTACTCGACTTTCAGGCGGATCAACGTGCCGTGCAGGACGGGTAGTTCCTCCTCCGCGTGGTCGAGCCACGGGCCACGGTGGGCGAGCCTGGGGTGCATCCGGTCCCAGGCTGTCGCCTCGGCCTTGCCGTAGCGGGTGGTGTCCGTGGCCGTGGTGACGTCGGGTTCGTGCCAGGTGTCGGGCTTGGCGAAGGTGAGGACGCCGCCGTGCTTGCGGGGCCGGCCGCCCTTCGGGCCGGAGCGGGCGGGGCCGGCGTCGCGGAGCATGACGCGGTCCGAGCGCAGGCGTCCGACCAGCACCACGGGCAGGTCGGCCAGGGCGTGGGAGAGGTAGGCGACGTCGTAGCCGGCGTCCATCGTGATCAGGATCTCGGGATCGCCGTTGTGCCACTGCTTGCTTTCCATCAATCGCCCGACCACGTCGCGCAGTTGAATAGCGGTGACGCCGGTGGCGTCGTCTGCGGGACCAAGGCGAACGGCGTCCAGCAGCGCGACCCAGGAGGTGCGGCCGGACTCCAGGGCGGCGACGAAGGAGTACGGCCAGCCCGGCACGAACTGGTCCGTCGAGCGGTCGCCGCGGCCGTAGACATGGCAGAACAGCCGCTCGTTGCTGGTGGGGGCGTCGGGGCGCAGCCAGTTGCTGACGTCGACGGCCAGGACGATCCGCCCGTCGGCGGCCTTCGGCAGCGGCAAGTCGGTCAGGGCGCGGCGCAGGCGGGCCGGCTCGGCCCAGCCCCGGTCCAGCCCCGGTCCAGGGCCTGGTACAGGGCGCCGTGCCCGCGTCGGTGCTCTGCCGCGAGCGACAGCTCGACCAGTGTCTTCACCGGCCCGTCCGTGCACAGGACCGCGTCCGTGAGCTCGAAGAGCGCGTCCGGGCGGGCGTACAGGGATTCGTAGAACTCAACCCGAAAGCGGGACAGGACGTCCAATGCCTCGCCTGTGGCCGCGTGGACGGGGAGACTCATAGGCAGCGGCCGTTCTCTCGTGCTTCGTGACTCGACATCTCGAAGCGTGAAGAACGGCCGCGTCGCGTGCCCGCAGAACCCATGGATCTCAGCCGGTCGAGTGACCAGCGAGGTTAAACGCCAAGCTCAGGTCACGGACTTGCACGAACTGTAAGACATGCTCGGGCGAGCCGTGCGGGCTGGAGCGGATCAGTTCACGCAGTGGGCGACGGCCGTGGGGCTGCCCGCGCAGTTGGTGGGCTGGTTGGCGACGACGGTGGTGCGGTGGAGCAGGACGCGGGCGGTGTCGTCGTAGATGCCGCCGGGCGCGTTGGTTGCCGTGTTGTTGATGACGATGCTCTCGCGGAGCTCCGCCAGACCGCCGGCCGAGTTCGCGATCCCGCCGCCGACGCCGGACGGTCCGGAGGCGGTGTTCGATTCGATGGCGGTGCGGCTCACCGTCAGCGTCCCGTCATTGGTCACCCCACCCCCTGGTTCGCCGCGTCGTTGCCGGTGATGAAGCTCTCGCTGACGGTCATGGTGCCCTCGTTGGCCAGAGCGCCGCCTTCGAGGAGCGCCGTGTTGCCGCTGATGTAGCTGTGGCTGATCCGGGTGGTGGAGCCGGTGTTGCCGCCGATGCCGCCACCGTAGTCGGCCTGGCTGTCCCGGATGACGGAGCGTGTGACGGTGAGCGTGCCGTCGTTGCGGATGCCGCCGCCGAAGTCCCCGCTCACGTGGCCGTTGCTGACGATGGCTCGGTGCAACGAGAGGTTCCCGGTGTTGTCGACGGTGAGGATGCGGAAGGAGGGTGCAGCGAGCGCCCGGGTGATGGTGGCACCGTCGCCCTGGATGGCGATCGTGTTCTGGATGTGCGGCAGCGCGGTGGACAGCGAGTAGACGCAGGCGGGCGCGAGGACCAGCCTGCCGCCCGTGACGTTCGCGGTCGTGATGGCGTTCGCGAGCGCGGTCGGGTCGCAGGGGACGAAGCTCTGGGCGGCCGCGGGCGTGGCGGCCAGACCGGTGACCAGGAGGGCGGATCCGGCGGCGGTTCCCAGGACACGGACGGCCAGCTGGTTGAGTCGCATGATTGCTCCTTCGAGACGAGGGTGAGGCGGTGTCATCGCCTAGGTGTTGGGCGTGGGCAGGTAGGTGTAGGTGGCCGTGGCCGCGCCGGCGGAGGTGATGACGGTCAGGGTCGCGGCACCTGCCGTCCCAGGCGGGGCCTGGAGAGCGAGGGTGGTGTCCGAGATGACCTCGAACGCTGCGGGCACGCCGCCCAGGGTCACCTGGTCGGTGGTGGTGAGGCCGGTGCCGGTGAGGGTGATCGATGTACCGCCGGTGACCGGTCCGGAGCCGGGGCTGAGGGCCGTCACGGAGGGAGCGTCCAGATAGGTGTAGGTGAGGGTGCGGGCCGTCCCGCCGGCGGTGGTGACGCCGACGGGGACGGACCCTGCGGCGGTGCCGGGCGGGGCGGTGACGGTCAGTTGGGTGTCGGAGACCACGGTGGGACGCACCGTGCTTGCCCCGTAGGTGACCGAGGCGGCGGTCTGCAGGCCGATGCCGGAGATGGTCATGCTGGTGCCGCCGGCGGTCGGCCCGGATATCGGGTCGATGCCCGTCACTGTCGGAGGAGTGACGTACTGGAACAGCGCCTGGTTGCTGGTGCCCCCGGGCGTCACGACCGTGACCGGCACCGTGCCGGAACCAGGTGGGCTGATGACGGTGAGCTGGTTGGCCGTGTCAGCGATGGTGGTCGCCCGCCGGGGACCGAAGTTCACGGCGGTGGCGCCCGTCAGGTTGACCCCGGTGATGGTCACCACGGTGCCGCCATCGGTGGGGCCGGCATTCGGGCTGATGGCACGGAGCTTCTCGACCACGGTGACGGCGTTCGCGCCGTTGTCGGTCACATAACCGGACAGCCCGTTGGGAGTGATGGCCACCCGGGAGGGGAGGCGCCCACAGGGATGGTGGCAGTCACGGTGTTGGTGGCCGTGTCGATCACGCTCACCGAGTTCGAGGCGAAGTTGACCACCCAGATCTGGGAGCCGTCCGGGCTGCTCGCCGCACCGGCCGGGTTGGTGCCCACCGGGATGGGGGAGCCGACCACGGTATCGGTGGCCGTGTCGATCACACTCACGGTGCCGTCGGCGTTGTTCGCCACATAGACACGGCTCCCGTCCGGGGTGACCGCCACCCCGATCGGGTTGGTACCGACCGTGATGGTGGTGGTGACCGTGTTGGTGGCGGTGTCGATGACGCTGACGGTGCCGGAGCCTTGGTTGCTGATGTAGACCCGGCGCCCGTCGGGTGCGACGCCGACCCCGTTGGGGCTGTTGCCCAGCCCGATGGTGGTGGTGACCGTGTTGGTGGCGGTGTTGATGACGCTGGCGGTGCCGGAGCCGTGGTTGGCGACGTAGCCGAGCGTCCCGTCGGGTGTGATTGCCACCTCGAACGGACTGCTTCCCACCGTGACGGTGGCGGTGACCGTGTTGGTGCCGGTGCTGATGACGCTGACGGTGCCGGAGCCGGCGTTGGTCACGTAAGCGTTGGTTCCGCTGGGACCTATGGCCACACCTACCGGGCCGGCGAGACCGGGGATGGTGGCGACCGTGGTGAAGAACGCGGTGTCGATCACGCTCACGGTGCTGTCGCCGTTGTTGGCGACATACGCGTGCCGCCCGTTCGGTGTGACGGCGATTCCGATGGGACCAGCTCCCACACGCACGGTGGGATCTTCCACCAGGGGTCCCCGACTGAGGATCGCAGGCATGACGTTCCCCTTCGTTAACGGGGCCGTCGACCGCCGTCGACCGCCGCAGACGCGGCAGCCGACAACAGACCAGAAATCCTCACCGGGGGGCGCCCTCAGCTGCCGAACCGGGAATACCGACGTCTCCGGATGGTTCGACCATGTCCCCCGGCAAGGGATGGGCGGCCCACCGGGATGTACTTGCCCCAAGTAGCGCACCGGTGGCGACAGGTGGCTAGCAGAATGGTCGTACCTCATCCGTTTGGCCGAGGGCGCGCGTCCACCGCACGCTGTCCGTGCGCAACCGTGACATTCCTTCAGCTCCATCGGCTGCCCTACCCGCCTGCCGGTGCCGCTTCTTTGGTGGACTACGAAGAGTCCGTCAGTGAAAGGAATCCGGGCATCACCTCCCGACCGCCTCCAGCGTGAGCACTTTCCAGTGGATTGAGAATCCGGGCGGACGCAAACGGTGCGCAAGAGTCAAAGATAAATAACGTATTGCATATAACAACTCATCAGATAGTCTCTATGCGCCGGAGTGTGTACCCGCTTCGCGCCCCTGGGATGACGCAATGCGCGGACAAGGAGACTCGAGAAGCCCAACTGTGCTGTCATCAACTGGCAGTCCAGTACTGCCAGTGCGCCAATACCTCAAACCTACTGCTTCCGGCCGCCGGCCGGCTCGGGTGCAAACACCAAGGTGCGACTGCCGGGCCGGACAAGCCTCGCGCGCCTCGCTCAATGAGTTTCCCCACTTGCTCCAATTTCCAACTATCTGAGGAGGAAAGCTAAGCATGCTGTTGCGAATCAAACAGACTGGAGAGACGTTGAAAGGGGAGGTCGAGTCCGGTAAGGAGGCCGCGCGGAAAGGGACCTGCCACTGTCAGGCACCTCACCGCGTGGCCTCTCCGCTGCCTGGAGGCCCCGCTGAGGCCTGGACCGGGCGACGACGCGATCGGTGCGCAGCGCGTGACGCCTATCGCCCAACTGCTCGCTGTCACGGGGAGAGTGATGGCCGACGGCACGGTGATCGGCTCGCTGTCACTCCGGCAGTTCGGTCGGACCCCACCGGGTTGACGAAGACGTCGGCCGGTGTTACCAAACTTGCTGAATCGTCCAGCCGACACGCTGAAACGGAACGAAGCGAGAACTCCAAGAGACGAATAAGCTGAGCCGGTCGCCCATACGGGCGGCGTAGTACCCCGGAAAACAGCGAAGCGGCCCCCAGTCGCCAAACTTGGGCCGCTCGCTACGCATACTTCTTCCCCGAAGGTACCAGGCGTACCCGGTGCGGGCGAGGGACCCACGCCCAGTCGCTCTACATGAGTGATCACCCTGACGCGGCTGGACCGAGAAAGGCACGACTCCGCGTTGCGCGCCACCAGCATCCAGCCCGGTCTGTCCGCTGCGGACGCCGCAGGTCCGACCAGTTCTGTCCCCCAACCCCGCTGCCGACAGCGTCGGTTCACAGGCAGGCCGTCCCACCATGGGAGCCGTACCTCGCGCCCAGTCCCGAAGGGTGATCCGTGCGATCACGGGAATATCGAGACCGTCCTCGCTACCACAATCGGCAAGGCGTCACCCTTTGCTTCCGCAAAGACTCCTGAGGAACCAACCGGTTCGAATCGTGTCGCCCTGCCCTGCACAGGGCTGCTCCTGGTGCCCGGCGCCGGATCGGAGGTAGTCCGGTGAAGCAGATGACCGACGCCGAGTTCGGCAGCTCCTCGATCGAGCGGGCCTGGGAACCCCCGGAGGAGGTGGTGGTCCCGTACGCCTTGGCGTGCTCCCCTCACCTTCAGCCCGAGGACTACGGGGTGCTGATCCGGCTGCTGCTGCGAGACCCGGAGCAGCCGTCCGGCGTCCTCGCCCTGGCGGAGGAGTTCCAGGCGTCCGGCTGGCGGATGGGCGCCAGCCGCCTGCGGGGCGTCCTCGGGCGACTGCAGAAGGCCGGCCACGTCAGCCACGAGCGGGACGGCTACGACCAGGAGACCAGCCGCCCGAAGTGGCGGTTCCGGGTCTACCGGAACCCCGCCAACAACAGCGCCTACGTCAACCAGGGCACCGCAGCTGCGTCGCAGGTCAGCCCGATGGTGCGAAATCCAACACGTCAGGGTGCGCAGGTCGGTGCCGATGGTGCGATTTCCAACGTCTATGCAGGTCGGGCCGATGGTGCGGTTTCCGACACGTCGGGCTCCGACGGTGCGGTTTCCGACACGTCGGAAACCAACATCTATGCAGGTCAGGCCGATGGTGCGATTTCCAGCGCGTCGGCCCCGTCCCCCCACACCCCCCGGTGGTAGGAACTACCCCCCCTATCCCCCGCTCCCGTCGGGCCCGGCCGCCTCGGCTGATGCCGGGACGGGGGCCACGGGGACCGACTCCGCGAGGAAGTCCGGCCCTGCAGAGTTGCCGGAGGAGCTCCGGGTGGTGCTGCAGTTCCTGATGGAGCTGCCGGCGCCGTACGCGTGTGGGCTGCGGGACGCGCGCAGGTTCGCGCCGAAGCTGCTGGAGGCGTTGCCGCTACTGGGCTACACGTCGCCGGACGAGGTGCTGGTGTACGACCTGACGCACCGTCCGGCCAGCGGCCTCAACGATCCGGCGGCCGCGATCGGCGCCCGGATCGACAGGTTGCGGCCGAGGCACATCGTGCTGCGCGACCGTGACACCCCGAGCGTTGCGCGCCCGCGCACCGCACCGGACATGCTCGCCCCGACCCCGCACTGCGGCGACGCGGACTGCGACCCGATCTCGCGGATGCGCGAAAGACGGGACGGTGCGGGCTTCCTACGGCTCCAGCCGTGCTCGCAGTGCAGCCCGTTGGCGGCCCGCAAGAAAACCGGTTGCCGGCTGACTCGACAGCGAAGCGGGCAACCAGACCATGCCGGCTCCAACCACCCTGCGGAACCGCACCACCCATTGAGCGACGAGGAGTTCCCTACTTGACCATCGCAGGCACCGGCATCGCCACCGAGTACGGTCCAGAACCCGAGGACGACCACCTGCCGCTGCCGGTGGCCCGCCAGGCCCTGGAGCGCGAGCAGCCGCACGACCTGGACGCCGAGCAGGCCGTACTGGGCGCGATGATGCTGTCCACCGCGGCGATCAGCGACGTCGTCGCCGCGCTGAACGGCCCTGGCGACTTCTACCGCCCGGCGCACCAGGTGATCTACCGGGCGATCCTCGACCTGCACGACCGCTCCGGCGGCGAGACCACCCCGGACCCGATCCTGGTGACCGGCGAGCTGGCCACCCGTGGCGAGCTCCAGAAGGCCGGCGGTCCCACCTACCTGCACACCTGCGTCAACGCCGTTCCGACGGCCGTCAACGCCGAGCACTACGCCGAGGCGGTCCGCGATCTGGCCGCGTTCCGCAAGGTCGTCGAGACCGGCACCCGGCTCACCTCCCAGGGCTACGCCGCCGTCGGCGAGGCCCGCGAGGTCGTCCAGGTCGCCATGGCCCAGCTGCAGGCGCTGGTGGCCGGCACCGCGGAGGCCGCCCCGAAGCTGTCGGTCGCCGACCGGTGGCAGGAGTTCATCGACGACCAGGAGCACGGCATCGACCCGCGCGCCCTGGACACCCCGTGGCCGGACATCAACGAGGTGGTCCAGCTGCTGCCCGGCCACCTGGTGACGGTCGGCGCGGCGACCGCCGGCGGCAAGTCGCTGTTCGGCATGAACCTGGCCGCGCACGTCGCCCTGCACCGCAACCGGCCGGTGCTCGTGGCCAGCATGGAGATGGGCGGCAAGGAGCTGATGGCCCGTCTGACCGCTGCCGAGTCAGGGGTTTACCTGGAACGCCTGGTCAAACACAAGCTCGACGACAACGACTGGGACAAGATCGCCCGCGTCTCCGACGTGATGCGCAACGCCCACAACTTCTACCTGGACGACTCCGCCACCCAGACGCTGTCCAGGCTGCGGGCGCGGCTGCGCTGTATGGCCTCGCGCGGTCACCCGCCCGCGATGCTCGTGTGCGACTACCTGCAGCTGGTGACCCCGGAGAACACCAAGGCCAACGCCAACCGTGCCCAGGAGGTCGGTGAGATCAGCCGCGGGTTGAAGAGGCTCGCGGGCGAGTTCGGGATCCCGGTGGTGGCGCTCGCCCAGTTCAACCGCGGGGCGGCGGGCCGGCGCCCGCTCGTCAGCGACTTCAAGGAGTCGTCCGCGATCGAGCAGGACAGCAATGTGATCATCCTGCTGTACCGCGAGCTCGCCGAGGACGGTAACGACACCGGACCGGTCGCCGGCACGGTCGAGGCCATCATCAGCAAGAACCGGTCGGGCCCCAGCGGCCGGGTCGTGCCGCTGGCATTCCAAGGACACATGGCGCGCCTGTCCTCCATGGCCTGGCTCTAGAACACCCCGAGAACGGCCCTGACGGCCCCTCAGACGGCCTCGCACGCCTCTGGACTATCCGGCCCGCCGGTCCCTTCCCCTCGATGCCATGTCACACGACGTCACACGACGCACCGCCTCCGACGGACAGACATGATCGCGAGCGGTGGCCGGATGATCGGGTCGGTGAGGGCAGGGCGGTCGGTCCTGCTCCGCGATCGTGCGGAATCCATGGCGGACCGTGTGCGCTCCGATCGGCTCCCCAGGACGGTCAGGGAATTGCACGGAGATCTTCGTGGGGAAATCTTGTGAGCGAGGACGGTGATATGCGCGGCGAGCGGGTGGGGAATTCTGGAAGCAGGCTCAGGGGAGCCAATCGGTATCGGAACTTCGGGGTGAGCGGAGAGCGACTGGACTTGCGATTCTGAGCGTTCGGCCATGCGGGTGAGACCCCGTGTCCTTGAATGGCTCCGGTGGATTACTGATTCAGGTTGCCGGCACGGTCACCGCACTGGGGGCGGCAACTTTCGAGGGAGGCCTCCTCCTCGCGCCGACTCCTGGCGCGATCGCGGTTCCGCCGGGCATGAGGCACGCGAGGAGGAGCGCCCCGTCCGCGGCGCGGGGGAGTAGCACGGGCCCTGCGGGTCGACCCTGAGCATGGTCGGCAGGCCGCGTGGCACGGCCTCGCCAGTCCTGCACTTCAGTCGGCCCAGTGGAGCCCGCTGTGCTGGGGAATTTTGGATCCTCGAGATGGGGAATTAGCGAGAAAATTCCCCAACGGACCGATCTGTTTCGGCTGGCTGGCCCCGGTCCGCTTTCGCTGCGCTGGCCGTTTTGAGTGATCCCGGAGCCCGGGCACGGCATTCCGCCAAGCGGGTGAAACGCTGTCGGGGGCCTTGTCATCGATTTCGACCATCTGGGTTACTTCTCTGTATCCAACCGGTGGGCCGCCCATCCCTCCTGGGGGAATGAGCAGCCCGTGCCCGCTGGTTTCTGGTGGCGGTCAGGCACGGACTTGCGATGGGCGCCCCTGCGGAGGATTTGGATCCATTGGGTGGTGCCGCTATAGCGGCACCACCCAATGCGGCGGCTCACATACGCCAGGAGGCGTCATGCGAGCAATCCAGAAGGCATGCAACGCGTGGATCCGTGCGATGGCCACCTGGTCCGCCCGACACGTTCCACCGCACTCCCAGATAGGCAGCGCGATGTTGGCCTGGGCGTTCCCCCTGACGTGGTACGTGCCGCGGTTGCGAGCGAACGGGCAGCACCCGAGCGGAGCTTCGACGCAGGCTCTGGCAACTGCGCCACCTGTTGAGCCTTCCGTTCCGCCGCCGAGGCGTGCGCGCTGTGCGCTGGGCTCCTCGCCGGCCGTGCGCGGACGGCACAAGCGGCGCCGCAAGCGGATCGGCCGGGGAAAGCGCTGCAACTCGGCGGACGACTGAGCCGCACGGCAAACGGCGGCCGACGGGCCCGGGCGTGGCCGGCTTCGCCTCGGAGGAAGCCGGCCGGGCTCCGCCTCCGCAGCCGCAGGCTCGGCCGACCGCGGGCCCGCTGTGCGCCAAGGCGCCAGGGTCCTTGCACCACGGCCACCCACCAAGTCGAAAGGAAAGCACCGTGCCCATCAGTCCGAACCAGGGTTCCACCGCAGGCGGAACGACGGTGACCATCACCGGCGTCAACCTCGCCGGCGCCACTGCCGTGCACTTCGGCTCCAAGACCGCCACGATTACCGCCAACACGCCCACATCGGTCACCGTCACCTCCCCGTCCGGCACCGGCGTGGTGAACGTGACCGTCACCACCGCGGGAGGCACCAGCAACCCGCTGTCGTTCTACTACATCGGTCCCCCGTTCAAGTTCTCGATCAGCAGCACCTCCGGCGCCACTGCGGGCGGCAACACCGTGACGATCCAGGGGACCGGCCTGTCCACGGCGACCGCCGTGAACTTCGGTGCCAACAGCGCCACGCCGACCGTGATCAACGACGGCCAGCTGAGCGTCGTCGTGCCCGCCGGCACGGCAGCCGGCCCCGTCAGCGTGAGCGTCACCACCGCGGGAGGCACCAACAACGGCCTGACGTACACCTACGTCGACGCCCCCACCGCCGTCAGCGTGTCGCCGACTTCGGGCCCGACTTCGGGAGGCACCGTGGTCACGCTGACCGGGACGAACCTGACGACCACCCAGTCGGTGACGGTCGGCGGCACGGTCGCACCGTTCTCGGTCGACTCCGACACCCAGGTGGTCTTCACCACCCCGCCCGGCACCGCCGGCGCGGCGGACGTCGTGGTGGTCACCACCGGCGGCACCGCCACGCTGGTGGGTGGCTTCACCTACGTCGCCGGGCCCGGTATCTGATCCACAGCGGCTCGCGCTGTAGCACCGGGGTCGGGTGACCGCGAGCCGATCCGATCCGTCCGGCGGGCGCGGGCCCCCGCCGGACGTGACGAGCCCCGGTCGGCGCCCCAACTTTCGCCGACCGGGGCTCACTTCGCTCGGCCGGGCGGCGTGCCTGCTACGGCACGCCGCCCGGCCGAGCGCCCTGGCATGGTGGCGGGTCACCCCGCCACCATGCAGGCGCATCCCATCAGTCGCAGCCTCCGAGGCTGCCCCATCGCACGGGATAGGTCCATGGACGAGCACAACAGTTCCCTGATCTTCTCGATCAGTCCGGCGTCGGGCCCGGTCGGGTCGACGGTGACGCTGACAGGGGTCGGCTTCTTGGGCGTGACGGCGGTGTACTTCGGTGCCGTCGCCGCGCCCACCTTTGACGTCGTGTCGCTGACGGAGATCACTGCCACCGTGCCGGCCGGATCCGGCACGGTGGAGGTGACCGTGGAAGGGCTGCTGGGCCCGTCGCTCAACGGGGTGGCTTTCACCTATACGCCGGTGGCGCCGGTGCTTGCCGTGGTTTCTCCGGCGTCGGGTCCGGTGGGGAGCACGGTGACGTTGACCGGTAGCGGCTTCAGCGGGGCGACGGCGGTTCACTTCGGTGCTGCGGCGTCGTCGTTCACGGTGGTGTCGGCGACGCAGATCACTGCGACGGTGCCGGCGGGTTCGGGCACGGTGCTGGTGACGGTGACGACGCCGGGTGGGACCAGCAACGGGGTGGCTTTCACCTATACGCCGGTGGCGCCGGTGCTTGCCGTGGTTTCTCCGGCGTCGGGTCCGGCGGGGAGCACGGTGACGTTGACCGGTAGCGGCTTCAGCGGGGCGACGGCGGTTCACTTCGGTGCTGCGGCGTCGTCGTTCACGGTGGTGTCGGCGACGCAGATCACTGCGACGGTGCCGGCGGGTTCGGGCACGGTGCTGGTGACGGTGACGACGCCGGGTGGGACCAGCAACGGGGTGGCTTTCACCTACGTGGCGGTTCCGGTCCTGACGAGCATCGTTCCCTTGGCGGGGCCGAGCTCGGGCGGGACTGCGGTCACCCTGAGCGGGACGGGGCTGAGCGGCACCACCGCGGTCTCCTTCGGAGGTACGCCCGCCGCCTTCACCGTTGTGTCCGACACTTCCGTGGTCGCCACCGCGCCGGCCGGTTCCGGCACGGTACCGGTCACCGTCACCACCCCCGGCGGCACCAGCAACAGCCTCGCCTACACCTACGCCACCCCGCCGGTGGTGGCCTCGATCGCCCCGGACCAGGGCCCGGCATCCGGAGGCAACACGGTCACGGTGACCGGTAGCGGCTTCAGCGGGGCGACGGCGGTCCACTTCGGTACCGCGGCCGCGTCGTCGTTCACGGTGGTGTCGGCGACGCAGATCACCGCCACCGTGCCCGCCGGGAGCCCCGGCCCGGCTCAGGTCACCGTCACCGCCCCCGGCGGCACCAGCTCTCCGGTGCTCTACTACTACCTGAGCGCCCCTCAGCTGTCAGCGGTCGTGCCCGACGAGGGGCCCGTCGCCGGGGGAACCACCGTCACCATCACGGGAAGCAATCTGCTGGAGGCGACGGCGGTTCATTTCGGTGCTGCGGCGTCGTCGTTCACGGTGGTGTCGGCGACGCAGATCACTGCGACGGTGCCGGCGGGTTCGGGCACGGTGCTGGTGACGGTGACGACGCCGGGTGGGACCAGCAACGGGGTGGCTTTCACCTACGTGGCGGTTCCGGTCCTGACGAGCATCGTTCCCTTGGCGGGGCCGAGCTCGGGCGGGACTGCGGTCACCCTGAGCGGGACGGGGCTGAGCGGCACCACCGCGGTCTCCTTCGGAGGTACGCCCGCCGCCTTCACCGTCGTGTCCGACACTTCCGTGGTCGCCACCGCGCCGGCCGGTTCCGGCACGGTACCGGTCACCGTCACCACCCCCGGCGGCACCAGCAACAGCCTCGCCTACACCTACATCGCCCCGCCGGCGATCTAGGCGTGCGCTTGTAGGGGGGCGGCCTTCACCGCCCCTGCAGCGCGGAACGGACAGCGGGGACTCGGGTCGCCGGGGCGGGACCGCAAGAAGTGGGCTCCGACAGCTTCTGCTGTCGGAGCCCACTTCCGTCATCCCGTCGGTCTTGCCCGTGGAACCGACGGGCCGGGCCGTCCTACAGGTAGGTGTAGGTGGCGCCGTTGCTGGTGCCGGCCCCGGTGGTCACGGTGACCTGGACGGTACCGGTTCCGGGCGGGGAGATGGCCAGGATGGCGCCGTCGCCCAGCGAGGTGACGTTGAGCGCCGGAGTAGTGCCGAACAGGACCGCCGTGGCGCCGGTCAGGCCGTGGCCGACGATCAGGACCGGCAGGCCACCCCTTGCCAGGCCGATCGGCGGCACCAGCGCGAGGATGGTCGGCGGGGCGGCCTCCTGGTAGGTGTAGGTGGCCGCGTTGCTGGTGCCGGAGGGGGTGGTGACCGTGACCGAGACGGGCCCGGCGGTACCGGGCGGGGCGATGGCGGTGATGGCGCCGTCGAAGTCGACGGTGAAGCTGCTTGCGGGGGTGCCGCCGAACATGACCTGAGTGGCGCCAGTCAGGCCGGTACCGATCAGGAGCACGGGGTTGCTCCCGGTCGTCGGACCGCTCGTGGGGACGATGGCGAGGAGAATCGGAGACATTCGCTTCCTCTTTCCTGAACGCCGCACAAGCCGTTATTGGCCGAGTCGACGCGGCGTTTTCCTCACAGTAGGTTCAAGAGCTTCGGGGCAGCAATAGGTGATTCGCAAACTGCCGAAGCACTCGCCCTTGCCGGGGGCGCTCCAATCCTTACGGCGCCCGGTTGTGCGCAACCGATAGTGAATTTCCAGCCTGCGCCTTGGCCGTTATCGGTGAGCACGGCCTGAGATGCGATATTACTAGTTAACAGCCGTCATTGACGCAGCGTAATCGACTTCGCCGAATATTGATCAAGAAAATCTGGCGACAGTCGCTGAACGGTGATCGGGATGGCCTCGCCGCAGCCCGTGGCCGAGCTGGAGCAGAAGGTCGAGAGCTGAGCCGGCTTCGGATCCTGTTGGTCCGTGGCCGTCTAGAAGAGATGGCGGGTTGGGGAGACATGCTAAGGAAAATGGCGCGCGTCACGGCTCTGACCAGCTACTATCGACTCGCCTGGCTGAGATGTGGTGAGCATCGCGAATTCCTCCTACTTATTCCGCAGATAGATTTTCAGTTGCGAGCTATTGTGATTTTTCAATGGCTGTCAGGAGTTTTTCGCAAGTCCTTCAAGTGGATCGATGTTCACAGAAGAAGTGCGCCCCCGACTCGCTTCATGCGCTGTCAAGCACCGCTGGGGTGGGTTGGCTGACCTGGCTTCGGGTATTCAAGGCGTGCGCAAACCGTTCTGATCAAGCGCGTAATTTCCAGGTGTCTCGACTGGACATGGTGAGTGTCATGCCACGCTGCCTGCTCGTCTTTCTCAGGGGCGGTCCGAGTGATCTTTCCGGTGTCCGGGAAGTGGAATTCGAAGGCCCGGAAGATCGGTTGAAAATCCCGCGCTGGAACGGCTATGAGCACTTCGAGTCCACGCACGAGCTAGAGGATTTCGGGGAAGGCCCCGTGCCCGTCTACCAGTGGCTGTACCGAACTGCGGTTGCCGAGTAGCGCCGGTCGGTCCCGCACCACCGGCGCACCACTGACTCCGCAGTCATACCGGCCGAACCCGCAGCCCAGGTGCTGCTCGAGCGCAGATCCGACGGCCGGATCCAGGCCGTCACGGCTCGCGCTCTGCTGCGGGCGCCCTACCCCACTGGCGCCGCCCCCACGGCGCCGATCCGCACCACCCCCACAGATTCCGAGGTGAGCAGTGATCAGCGACCTTCACACGCCGGCACAGACCGGATATTCGCCGCGCCCGCGGGGGCGGGCCTCGTGAGCGGGCCGTTCGCCGGCCGCCCGAAAGGCGACAGGGAGCGGGACACCATGGTCACGGGCCTCGGCTTCTGCCTGCCGGGCGTGGAACAGCCACTGTTCACCGCAGGCGAGGTCTGGGAGCTGGCCTCCAACGGCCAGTCGGCCCTCAAGCACCACGGCGTCTACTACGGCTCCGTCGACCTGTCGGACGACGCCTTCGCCGAGCGCCTGCCCGAGCTGCCCGGTATCTTCTCCCGGCACTACACCAACGCCCACCGCTTCGGGTTGGTTTCGCTCGTGGAGGCCTGCGCGGACGCGGAACTGAGCATCCGCAGCGGAGAGCTCACCGACGCCGCGGTCCTGGTCGGACGTGGCGGGATCGACGCCAACATCTCCAGCTACCTCGAAGTCCTGCACGCCGACGCCAGCACCACCACGCCGCACCAGGCGATGGAGCTGTTCGTCCGGGGCCAGCAGGCACTCACCCCCTCCGACGTGGCCCTCGTCCAGGGGCGCTGATGCGCACCACCGGACCTTGCTTCACCGTCTCCTGCGGCTGCGCCTCCTCGGCCGTCCAGATCGGCAACGCCCGACGCATGATCGCCGACGGAGATGTCGACCTTGCCATCGTCACCGGCGTCGACGTCTTCAGCGTGGACGTCATCCAGAACGTCCAGCGCCTGCTCCACGGCGCCCAGCGCACCTACGACTCCATCCGCGTCGACGGGATGCCCGAACTCCTGCCTGCCTTCGACCGCGTCATGCGGCCCTACGACCGGCGGGCCGACTGCGTGAACCACGGGGAGGGGTCAGTGACCGTGGTCCTGGAGAGCCGCGACCGCGCCCAGCGCCGCGGAGCCCACACCTACGGCCAGGTCCTCTCGCACGGCATGACCCGTGACGGCCTGTCCAACCCGCTGGCCAGCGACCAGAGCGGGGCCTCCCTCGTCTCCGCCATCCGCACGTGCCTCGGCGACCGGTGGGACATCGGCCAGATCCCCTACATCCACGGCGGCAGCGACGGCGACGTCGTCGTGACCGCCTTCGAGGCGAACGCCGTCCAGCAGCTCTACGGCGACGCGGTCGGCGACCTCCTGATGACCTCCCAGGAAGCCTGTTTCGGTCACAACGGCGCCCCGGCCGGCGCCCTGGGCGTCGCCCTGACCCTCCTGATGATCGAGCAGGACGAGGTGTGCCCCACCGCGAACTGCGAGGAGCCGGCCGACAACATCTGCTTCGACCCCGTGCCCGGCACCCACACCCGGCACGTGGAACTCGACTACGCGCTCACCTGCAACTACCAGATCGGCGGCGTCAAGAGCGCCATCCTGCTCGGCAGCTCCGAGGCCGACTGACCGCGCCGACCGCCCGGCACCCTTAACCCACCCCGCGCCAGCGCGTAGGAGACCTTCCGATGGACCACGCACACAGCCTGAGAGCCGCTGATCCGCAGATCGCCATCGTCGGCATGGGATGCCGCCTGCCCAGCGACATCGACTCGCCCAGCGCCCTGTGGCGGCTGCTCGAGGCCGGCCGGGACGCGATCAGCGGACCGCCAGTGGGCCGTACACCCGCAGCCCCGGTCCAGGTAGCCACCCGGATGCCGCGTTGGGGAGGCTTCCTGCGCGACGTCGCCGGATTCGACGCCGACTTCTTCGGCGTCTCGGGCAAGGAAGCCGACGTTCTGGACCCCCAACACCGGCTGCTGCTCGAGGTCACCTGGGAGGCGCTCGAACACGCCGGTCTCCCACCCGAGAAGCTCGCCGGAACCGCCACCGGACTCTTCTCGGGCCTGAGCTACACCGACTACATGGAGTCCCTCGCCGGCCAGCCCGCCGAACTGGAGGGCGCGATCCTCACGAACGGCCACTGCGTGGCAGCAGGCCGCATCTCCTACCTGCTGGGCCTACAGGGCCCGTGCGTCGCGCTGGACACCGCCTGCTCCTCCTCGCTCGTCGCCCTACACCTGGCCTGCCAGGCGCTGCGCAACGAGGAGTGCGACCTCGCCCTGGCCGGTGGCGTCACCCTCATGCTCGGAACCAGAACCACGATGTCCTTCGCCCGCATGGGAATGCTTTCGCCCACCGGCCGCTGCCGGACCTTCGACGCGGCCGCAGACGGCTTCGTCCGAGGCGAGGGCTGCGGCGTCGTCGTCCTCAAGCGCCTGGCCGACGCGTTGCGCGACGACGACCGCATCCTCGCACTCGTCCGAGGCTCGGCCGTCAACCAGGACGGCCGCTCCGACGTGCTGGCCTCGCCCTCTGTCGAAGCTCAAAAGGCCCTCTACCACCAGGCCCTCGATCGGGCCGGCACCGATCCCCGCGAGCTGGGCCTGGTGGAGACGCACGGCACCGGCACACCCGTCGGCGATCCCGTCGAGTTCTCCAGCGTCGCCGCGGTCTACGGCCTGGGCCAAGGGCGCTGCGCACTGGGCTCGGTGAAGACGAACGTCGGACACCTGGAGCCCGCCGCCGGAGTCATCGGCCTCATCAAGACCGTGCTCTGCCTCCAGCGCGGGCTCATCCCGCCCAACCTGCACTTCACCCGGTGGAACCCCGCCATCACCGCCGAAGGCACCCGCCTGTTCGTCCCCACCGAACTCAACCCCTGGCCCACCCAGACCGGATCGCGCCTGGCAGCCGTCTCCTCGTTCGGCTTCTCCGGGACCAACGCGCACGTCGTCCTTGAACAGGCACCAACCCGCACCTGCGCCGCCGCCCTTCCCGGCCCCCGCAAGCTGCCGAACACGGTCGCCGTCGACTCCGTGCCACCCCAGCCGCCCGCGGCCCCCATCGCGGACCAGCCGGTCCAGCGCATCGCACCGCCGGAAGTGTTCCTCCTCGCCGCAGGCTCCGCGGACGCCCTGCCCGCGGCCGCGGCACGTCTGGCCGACTGGCTGGAGACCGAGAACACCGGCGCATACCCGCACGACATCGCCCACACCCTCGCCATGCGGCGCTCCCCGGGCCGTGGCCGACTCGGCGTGGTGGCCGGCTCCCGCCGCGAGCTGACCCATGCCCTGCGTTTCTTCGAGGCGGGCCGCGCCCACCCGGGCGTCGTGCACGGCCACGTGGGCGCGGGCGTCAGCCGCCGCCCCGTGTGGGTGTTCTCCGGCCAAGGATCGCAATGGCAGGGCATGGGACATGACCTGCTCCACCACGAGCGGGCCTTCGCCGACGCCCTGGCCGAGGCCGACGCACTGATCGAGACGGAGACCGGGTTCTCCGTCCTACAGGCCGTCCGCGACCGCCGGCACATCAGCGGCTGCGGCCGGGTACAGCCCGCGCTGTTCGCCATGCAGGTCGCCCTGGCCGCGGCCTGGCGCGACCACGGAGTCGAACCGGCCGCCGTCATCGGCCACTCCATGGGCGAGGTCGCAGCCG
This sequence comes from Kitasatospora acidiphila, assembly GCF_006636205.1. Taxonomy (NCBI): domain Bacteria; kingdom Bacillati; phylum Actinomycetota; class Actinomycetes; order Kitasatosporales; family Streptomycetaceae; genus Kitasatospora; species Kitasatospora acidiphila. The sequence goes on from NZ_VIGB01000002.1 coordinate 53,580, forward strand.
CAGTCATCGCCGGTGCCCTCAGCCTGACCGACGGTGTGCGCGTCATCTGCCGGCGGTCCGCCCTCCTCACCCGCATCGCCGGCGCCGGCGCCATGGCGAGCATCGGCCTCGACAGCGCGACCATCGAGGCCGAACTCGCCGCCAGCAGAGCCGACGGCGTGTCCGTGGCGGTCATCGCCGCGCCCGACTCGACCGTCGTCGCCGGCACGGCGGGCGCGGTCCGCCAGCTGACCACGACCTGGCAGACCCGCGGAATCACGGCCCGCATGATCGATGTCGACGTCGCCTCGCACTGCCCCCAGGTCGACCCGCTGCTCGCCGACCTCGCCACCGCCCTCGCCGAGCTGACTCCCCACCAGCCTGCCATCCCGTTCTACTCCACCGTCCTCGACAACCCCCGTGACACCCCGCTGTTCGACGCCGCCTACTGGTGCGCCAACCTCCGCCGCCCCGTCCGTTTCTCCGCCGCCGTCGCCGCCGCGGCCGCCGACCGCCACCAGGTGTACGTCGAGCTCTCCCCTCAACCCGTCGTCACCCACCCCATCGCGCTGAACCTCACCGGCCTGCTCCACGACCCCGTCATCCTGCCGACCCTGCGCAAGAAGGAAGACGAGCCCACCACCTTCCGCACCCAGCTCGCCGCCCTGCACTGCGCGGGAGTCGCCATCGACTGGTCCCGCCTCTACGCCGATGGCCGGCTGACCGACGTTCCCCCGCTCACCTTCGACCGTCGGCCTCACTGGACCGACACTGCCCCCTCCCAGGCCGCCCCGCGCCGCCCGGAGGACGCGGCCGCCGCCCTGCCGGGAACGCGCACGGACGTGCCCGGCACCCCACCGCGCCACACCTGGCACGCCGACGCCGGCACTGAGGCCTTGCCGTGGATGGCCGACCACCAGGTCCACGGCCAGCCGGTCATGCCCGGCGCCGGATACTGCGCCCTGGCCCTCACCGTCGCCGACGACACCCTCCACCACCCCGCGGTCGAAGTCACCGACATCCACTTCCGCGAACTGCTGCACCTGGACGCCCACACCCCCATCAGCACCACCGTCACCCAGCACAGCGCCGACCGCGCCGACTGCGAGATCTTCAGTCTGAACAAGGACGGAACCTGGGTACGCCAGGCCACCGCCGTCCTGCGCGGCACCGACACTGCATTCCAACCAGCACAACGGCCCATCGCCGAGCTCGCCGCCGACCACCCCGTCGCCCTGGACCCGCACGCCCTCTACACCGGCCTGCGCGCCCGTGGCCTCGAACACGGCCCAGCCTTCAACGGCATCACCGACCTGCACACCTCCACCCGAGGCGACAGCTTCTTGGCCCGCGTGACCCTCCCGGCCCCCGCCCGCACCACCCACCACGGCCTGCGGATCCACCCAGTTCTCCTGGACCTGTGCGCCCAACTCGTCGTCACCAGCCTGATCGACGAACAAGATCACGGCCTCGTGCTTCCCATCCACGCAGACGCCCTACGGCTCCTCGGCGACCCGCAAACGGCCCACTACGCCCATGCACAGATCACCCGCATCGCCGGTGACACCATCACCGGAGACGTCCAACTGCTGGACGAGGCCGGCCACCTGCTCGTCGAGATCGACGCACTGAGCTTCCTGCACAACGGCGCACTCGCCGACAAGGCCCCCGATCGCTGGTTCCTCGAGACCCGCTGGCGCCCGGCCCCACGCTCCGAAGACACCACGCCGACCAGTACAGGCCGCTGGCTCCTCATCGGCGAAGCGGACGGATCGGCTCGAACCCTGGCCGCCGCTCTTCGTCAAGCCGGAGCCTCCAGCGACATCCTCGACCTCCCCGTCGACGCCGCGACCCTCCCAGACCTCCAGCAAGCCATCGCCGCCCACCTGGACGCCTCGGCCGCATCAGCAGTGGTTCTCCTGTGCGCACCACCCGCACCCGACGACGACATCGACGCGACAGCCCTGCGTCGCACGCGTCGCCTGCTCGCCATCGCCCAGAGCGCGATCGCGCACACCACCTCCCCACGCTTGTACACCGTCACCTGCAGCGCCCACGGCCCAGAACCCGGGCAACCCGCCGACCCCGCCCAAGGCGCCCTGCGCGGCCTCGTACGCGTCCTGACCCACGAGCACCCGGAGCTGCGAGCGACCCTCATCGACACCGACTCCACCGACGCCGATCTCCACCACCTCGCAGCCGAACTCCTCCGCGACCCAGCCGAGGACGAGATCGCCCTGCGCCGCGCCACCCGCTACGCCGCCCACCTCACCTACATCCCGCTGACCGACGCCGAACGCACCACCGCCACCACCCGCCCCGTCCACTACGGCACCGACCGCATCCAACTGCACGCCGCACGATTCGGCGACCTCGACGGCCTGCGCCTGACCACCACCCCACGACGCAGCCCCGGGCCCGGAGAGGTCGAAGTACGCCTGCACGCCGTCGGGGTGAACTTCCGCGACGTCCTCACCACCATGGGCATGCTCGCGACCGACGACGAGGCCGGCTACCGGATCGGCTTCGAGGCCACCGGCGTGGTCACCTCCGTCGGACCCGACGTCAAACACCTCTGCCCCGGCGACAGCGTCCTCGTCGTCGACCTGCGCGGCGGCCTGTTCACCACCTTCACCACCGTGCCCGCCGCCGCCGTCGCCCCCGTCCCGACCGGAATCCCCACCGAAGCCGCCGCCGCGATCCCCATCGCCTACCTCACCGCCTGGTACGCCCTTCGCCACGTCGCCCGGCTCACCGCCGGCGAGCACGTCCTCATCCACAGCGCCAGTGGCGGAACCGGCTTGGCCGCCGTCACCGTCGCCCAGCGCCTGGGCGCCGAGGTGTACGCCACCGCCGGCAGCGAGGAGAAGCGCCGCTACCTCCGCACGATGGGCATCCGGCACGTCATGGACTCCCGCTCGCTGGACTTCGCCGAGCAGACCCGCACCGCCACCGACGGCCAAGGCGTAGACGTGGTCCTCAATTCCCTCGCCGGACCAGCCATCAGAGCCGGACTCGAGACCCTGCGCCCCTTCGGCCGGTTCGTCGAGCTCGGTGTACGCGACATCCTGGCCGACACCCCACTCGGCCTGGCACCCCTGCGTCACAACATCACCATGGCAGCGGTCGACCTCATCGAGCTCCAGCAGAACCGCGCCGACGCCTTCGCCGAGCTGATGAGCGAGGTCCTCACCGAGTTCCAGTGCGGCACCCTCGCCGAACTGCCCCACCGCACATACCCGTTCGCACAGGCCGCCGACGCCTTCCGCCTCATGGCCGGCGCCGGCCACATCGGCAAACTCGTCCTCACCATCCCCAGCGACGGCTACACCACGGCCCGCCTGGACGAGAAGCCCTCGCCGGTCAGGCCGAACAGCGCCTACCTCATCACCGGCGGCCTGCGCGGGGTCGGCCTCGCCACCGCCCGCTGGCTCGCCGCCCAAGGCGCCGCCCATCTCGTCCTCAACGGGCGGACCCCGCCCTCCGAAGACACCGAGCGCACCCTCGCCGCACTGCGCGACGCAGGAACCCGCGTGAGCGTGGTCCTCGGCGACATCGCCGAACCCGGCATCGCCGAGCTGCTGGTGGCCGAAGCCACCGCTGACGGCGGAACGCTGCGCGGCGTCATCCACGCCGCGATGGTCCTCGACGACGCCGCCGTCACCAACGTCACCGACGACCAGCTCGAACGGGTCTGGCACCCCAAGGCCACTGGTGCCTGGCGCCTCCACCAGGCCACCGCCCAGCTGCCCCTCGACTGGTTCGTCCTGTACTCATCCATGGCCTCCCTGTTCGGCAACCCCGGTCAGGGCGCCTACTCGGCGGCCAATGCCTGGCTCGACGCGTTCGCCACCTGGCGCACGGGCACGGGCCAGCACACACTGGCCGTGAACTGGGGCCCCTGGGGCGAGACCGGAGTCGCCACCGACTTCGCGGCCCGCGGCTACCAGACCATCCCCACCGCAGAAGGACTAGAGGCCCTCGGCGCGCTCCTGACCCACCACCGCGTGCGCACCGGTGTCATCCCCGGCCCGCCGGACACCTGGATTCCTCCGGCCGGCCGGGCGTCCTCCCTCTTCGCCCTCCTCACGCCTGACGCCCCCGCACCAACTGCCGGCCGGGACACGGGGCACGACATCCGACGCGAGCTGCAAGCCGCAGAACCCGGCCTCGCCCGCCGCACGATCCTTGAGGAGTACCTGGCCGACCACATCCGTACCGTGCTCCGGCTGGGAACCAGCACCCTGGACCCGCAGACCCCCCTGAGCGCCCTCGGATTCGACTCCCTGCTCCGCATCGAGCTGCGCACCCGCCTGGAGTCCTCGCTCGGCATCCGCCTCACCAGCGACTTCGTGTCCTGCCATCCCACACTGGCCGCCCTCGCCGATGGTCTCGCGCAACACACGGGCCTGAGCCTGACCACCGATGAAGCACCCACCCCCGGCGGCAGCGAAGCGACCGCCACCGTCGTCGGCCCCCGCACATCGCAGCGGACCACCGCTGACACCAGACCGTCGGGGGAGGAAGCATGAGCCTTTGTCAGCACCTCAGGGCGACCCGGTGCCGCCGCAACACCAAGAACGGGATATCGGCTTGGCCGACCGAGTGGACCAAGGAGCGGCTGTGACCTCCATAGAGTTGCCGGGTGTGGACGCCTACGACTGGAGAGGTCGACGCATCATGGTGTTGGTACTGCCGGAGCCCCAGAGCGTCGGGTCCGTTCGCCACACGGTCAAAGCGGTTCTCAGGTTCTGGAAGCTCACCCGACTCAGCGAAATCGCCGAACTCCTGACCAGCGAGCTGGTGACAAACGCGATCCAGCACGCCGGCGGCGAGCAGTGGATCAAGGTCACGGTCTGGCACGATCAGCAGTCGCTCTCGATCGACGTGCGGGACCGCTCAACGATCGTCCCGCGGTCACGCCAGGCCACCAGTGACCGGGAGAACGGCCGCGGACTGCTCCTGGTCGAGCACCTGTCAGACTCCTGGGCCTGCCGCATCCACCCCGACGGTACCAAGACGGTCTCCTGCCGACTGAATCTGTGAGACCGCCCACGGCCAGGCAGGCGGCCACAACGGAACGTGGCCGGCGACGCCAGCCGTCGGGCGCCACACCCGGCACTGCGACCGGCCGATCGGCGCGGGCCGCTCTGCCCACCCTCCCGAAGCGCCCGTCGTCCAATATGGAATTCTCGCCGTGCTCGGCAAAATTCCCCGGGGCCAATGGTCCGGCGAATTTCTGCAACTCTCCATTGAAGTACCGAGGGTTCGCGGCGCTCCGCAAAATTACTCACAGAATCTTCGTGGAGAAACATTTCTGCTCGTCGGGCGGGCCCGATGCGTGCTATATTCTTCGACCATGCCTGACGGCCATCACTAATCCGGGCCTTGTGAAGGTGACACCTGCTTAGGGGTTGAATGCTTAGCGCAGAGGAATACAGTGAGGTTTGCGTCCTGTGGCGCCAGGGGTGGTCGATTTCGGCGATCGCCAGACACCTGGACCGCGATCGGAAGACGATCAGGGCCTACCTCAGCGGAGACCGGACCGTAGGGGTGCGGGTCGTGCCCCATGACGACTTCCTGCGGTTCATCCCCTACTGTCAGCAACGCCTCGATGACGATCCGCACCTTCAGGCGAGCACCCTCCACGCCGAGATCCTCGAACTCGGATACCAGCGCGCCTACTCGACCTTCACCCGCGCGCTGCGACGACATGTGATGCGCCCGCACTGCGCGGTGTGCTCCCGCGACAGCGCGCGCAACAGCCACGGCCCACTCGAAGAAGTGCATTTTGACTGGGTCCAGCTCCCCAATCCGCCGGCCGACTGGGATTGCGGGCGCAAGGCGGACCTGCTCATGGGCGCGCTCACGCGCTCCGGTCACTGGCGAGCGGCCATCGTCGCCGTCAAGGATCTCCCGCACACCGTCCAGGCGGTGGACCAAGTGCTGCGCCGGCTGGGTGGTACCGGTCAGCGCTGGCTGTTCGACCGGACCCCGCCCGTCTGCTCTCCAACCGGGAAGCTGACCACCGGCTTCCAGGAAGTCGCCACCTACTACGGCGCCACACTGGCGATCCGCCCGAAGGCCCACCCGCCCAGCCCCGTCGTCCGCGCCCACCGCTCTGTGCTCCACCACTGGTGGGCCACCGCGGCCAGCGATCTCGGCATGCTGGCAGCCCAAGGCAGTCTGGACCGCCTGGCCGAGCGGTCGGACGGTCGGCGTCAACGGACGGGCTGCGAGGTCCCTACCCTCCTGCCCCTTCCCTCCAAGCCCTTCCCGGCCCGCACCTGCACCCAGCGAAGGGTCGATCCCGACGGGCTCATCCAGCTCGAAGGCAACTTCTACGCACTTCCCGCAGAACTCGCGGGTGCCGCGGTGAAGATCCGCAGACGGCTGGACGAACCTCATCTGTCGGTCACCACTACCCGCGGGGCCGTGATCGCCTGCTTCGACAGGGCGCCCGAGGGAGCAGGCCACACGGTCACCGCCAGCGGTCACAGGATCACCATTGAGCGGCCCGCCCGTGCCACCGACACCGGGCCGCACGCCTGCCCAGCCGGCAAGGTCCGCCGCCCGCCGTCCCAGGCGGCCTTGACGAAGGCTCAGGCCCTGGCCCGGTACGGCGGCGAGCACCCCTTGGAGCACCCACCGCACGCTGGGGCGAATCAGCAGCCCCGGGGCGGAGCGGGTCCCACCCTTGCGCACCCGTCCCAGTCGGAGCGGCCCGCCGACGGGTGCCGCGCACGCCACTGCCACCTCTCGGCCCGGACGTGCCACGACCGTGGGTGAATCCAGCACCTGCGACCACCGTAGGAGAGCGGGGTGTTCGGTCGGCCGGAGCGCACGCGCCCCCGAGCCCCAAAAACTCGGCCCCACGGAACCGGAAAGAGTCGGGAACCCCATGCAATGCATCGCTGTGTACGGCGAAAAAACGGCCGTTGTTAGTTGCTGAAATAAAGCGCGAGTGCTGGTTACGGCAGAGCGTGATATTGCGAGTGCTGGTTACAGCAGAGCGTAATATTGCGACGACCTGCTCACTCCTACGGGTGAGGCCAGGTGCGATATGTCGGAGAACAAGCAATACTGGGCCCTTCTTGCTTCGTCCCAGCCTGTCGCCTGTAAAGGCGACAGGCTGGGACGACCATGCCGGTTGAAAGGAGCCGGATACCGTCATGCGCCCAGGTGCCATCGAGCAGACTGCCGCTACCATGCCCCGAAGCCTCTGGTTGAGTAGCGCACTCGGCCGCTATCGAAGAGATTATCCCGTTATCAGATGGGCCTCGGAGCCACATCGCTTGCTCAAGCTGCCGACAGGCGTTCGGTGGGACGTCGTCGCTCTTCCCTGCGCCACCGGCATCCCGCTGCTCAAGTGTCTCGCCGGCGGTCCCAACCAGGACGAGCTCGGACCGGTCCTGGTGGACGTACGAACGGAACTCACCTACTGGCTGATGCCTCCCGGCGCGCCGGCGAAAATCTCAGCCCGCCAAAACCTGCTGAGTCTCCCGGCGGGATGGCTGCTATCGGTTTCCGACCCGGACCATGCCTGCACAGTCGACTGCGGTGCTCGCCAGGTAGTGATCTGGGCGCACTGGCCCTCGGTCAACGGGATCCTCACCCCGCCCGAGCTGCTGGCCTCGAGGATTCCCGCCAAGCATGAAGGGGCCGCCCGTTGCCTCGCGATGACGCGCGCCGTCCCGTCCTACCCAAGCCGGCTACTGCGTTCTGCCAGGGTCCCCCGGCAACGGCGCGATCACCCGGAATGAGCCGCCCTTGGTGGCCGTGGCGCCACGATCGAGGCCGCCGGGTTGTCGGCCCACGCAACGGCGCATCACGGAAGGTCACCGACTTCACAGAATAGGACCGGCATGGAGATGAATTTCCGCCGCCCGCCATGTAGCACATAGCCGCTGAACCGTACTTCACTCACGGCATTCGTATCCGAACTTATCTCCGGATTTGTGCATTCGAAGATCGCCACAATATCAGGGTGCTCGGCGAAGATGACGTCGATAAGATGCTTGTCGCACGCCTCTCCGATATAGCGTATGTACTCCACGGACGGCGTCGAAGTGGATGTATCGAGAATGATCGGATCGATGCCGCGAGCGGCGCACGCCCTGGCGATGGCGCTGCTCACGAATCCGGATCCACCAGCGATGAGGACTTTCATTCGAAAACCTCTGGTAGGCGCTCGTGAAATGAATCGCGCCTGGCGGAAGCCGATGATGGGCGACCGTGCAGTCGGACGAGCCACTATACCGGTTCCGCAAGAGCAGAGTTTTCCCTACTGATCACCAAAGGCGTTGAGCTGACATTTGAGAAGGGCTCGGCCGGATTACTCGCACAAAGTGTTCGAGAACGGTCCGTCTGAGCCCCGCGCTCGCCGCGCCCACCGGGGCCGCTCGTTGCCGTCCTTCGCCTGCAGCGTGGGCCAGACCTGGGGCGCAGGCAAGGACTTCTTGGTCGATTGGGTGCTCACCGCACCCCTCCCTTCGGCGGCGGTTGTGACTCCAGCGCCACGTCACCGGATGGTGAACCGCCTGGATATTTCGGAAATCCCCGCATGCCAGACGCTCGGCGCGCAACCGGCCAGAGCCGTGAATTCGCGGTCGAATTGGGACTGGGCGGCGTAGCGCGGTGGGCCCCTGCCAGGGGCGCCCGTTACCGGTTCGCAGCGCGGGCAGTTCACTCTGCATGACGCTCTCCCCGCTTCTGCCCGCCACCAGCGACCACGTCGGTCAGCGGTCCTGCCTGACGGCCTGCCGGGGGCGAACGCATCCCGACGTCCCGGCAACGGTGCCGTCCCCGGAACCGTCGCGGTCGAGTTCGACGACGCAGGAAGTCCCAATGACCTTCCCGTTCTCGTCCAGCGCCCTCACCTGGAAGTAAGGTCCTCGGCTGTCCGTCGAAACCGCCGTTTCGAATCCGGACCGGTCGGCGCGCTCGACGACCACCGACAGGGCATCCGGGCGCCTTCCGGCGAGCACTTGCCACGCTCTCGTCAGCGTCGAGCCGTTCCACGAGGCGTAGACCGTGTTCTTGCCCGGCCGGCCCCGCACGGCCGCACTCGGGGGGTACCAGGGCTTTCCGACCCACTCGTCGCGAAACGCTCGGTACGAGATGTTGGAGCCGGGCATCTTCGCGTCGTAGAGCAGATTCCGCAGACCGTCGCCCTCGGTGTTTCCCGCGCCCGCGTACTCGGAGTAGTACTGATTCTGGCCCCAGCCGATGAACTCATCTCCGTTGGAGAGCGCCTGGGCGTTCCCCTGACTCTGCGAGTACAGGGTCGGCTGATGGTAGTAGGTCCTCACGGCGGTCGCCTTGTGGCTCTGGAAATCGAGGCTGAGAACCAGTCCGTGTGACTGCTGTTCAGCTGGGGTGTCCGTGTTGCAGCAGCCGTCGTCGAACATGCTGATCAGGTTCCCCGGCCGGAACCTGGCATCGTGCTGCCAGTAGAAGTCCGCGTTCTGGCCGAGGGTGAAGTCACTCTTCTTGCCACCGAGTTGCCACACCGTCTGCCCGCTGGCCCTGGAGATGTCGTAGATCGCCCACATGTTCCGAGCCGAGATCAACAGCTGACCGTCGGGACCCTCGTCGATCGAGTTCATGTGGAAGGCGTCCCACACACCGCCGGACGAGGACGCGTCGGAGGCCGGCACCTCGGAATCAGCGGGATTCACGTGCTCCAGCATGTCCCACGAGTAGACGAGCCTCCCCGTGGCGAGGTCGACCTCCTGGACTTCGCTGTCCTCGATGGCGCCGTCCTCCGCACCCCCGTAGGGGCGCAGGTCCATGGGAACCGCTTTGGAAGCGATGAACAGTGCGGTTCCCCTGGCGGTCAGAAGGAACTCGTGCTCGTCGGCGTTGAAGCCGTGCCGGGCCAGAACGGTCCTGAGCAGACGGTAGTGGCTGTCGTAGATGTAGTAGCACCCGCCCGGTTCGGGCGACCCGGCCGGCAGGTTGGTGTACGTCGGCGGAATGGCGATGGTTCCCTGCCACCAGGTCAGTACCGGCTCTGCCGTTCCGGTCCGGGTGTCGTGATAGGTCTGGACTTTGAAGTCGGCGTTCTGGAGGTGCGAGGAGGAGAGCGGACGGAACCAGACCGGGTCACCGGAGTTCGCGACCATCAGCGCTCCGGTCTGACCGACCGTCTGGCCCACGCTGTACGGTCCCAGGAAGATCTGACCGGGAGCGGTACCCGGCTCTTGGGTGGTCACCGCAACCCGCATGGGGTGAAGCTTCGGCGCCGAGACGAAGTTCCACACGTCGCTTCCTGACGCGCTGGCCGTCGACGTGTTCGAGCCGCTCGACGTGCCGGAACCTCCGGCTGCAGGTGCGGGTTGAGTCGCGCACAGGCGGCGCCCGCCCCGCTCCGCATCCGCATCCGCATCCGCGACGGAGGTCGCGCAGCTCGTGGCCACGATGCCCACGACGAGCGCGCAGCTGATCACGGCACGGCCCACTGTTCTTCCTGCGCCACGCGCCCACGGCGCTAGCTCTGCCATCGACTTCCTCCCTATGCAGCCCGGATGCCCCGGTTCGGTCAACGGCCTCGCACCAAATCCGCCTGAACCGCTTTCAGCTCACTTTGTCACCAGACGGACTTGCCTGATTTTTCGGACACGCTGGTCCTCGTCATGAGTTAGGAGTACTTTGCCGGCTTGCCCTGGTCCCGGTACCTCGTGACAGCCCGCCGGTCCATGTCGGTGGCTCCTGGGCGCCTCGCAGCGGGTGCTGGCAGCGGGCCTACTACGGCGCGAACTACGACCGCTCGGTCCGTGCGAAGCGGACGTACGAAGTCAGCCGGGTCGCGGCGAGATGGCCGCAGTCCCATCTCGACGCGCCCTGAGAGACCAACATGTCACGAATTTTGGTGATTTGATGCTTTTGTGATTACCCGGTGATCGCCGATGGTGCCGTCAGGTGCGGCGTCGTTCCTTCGCTCCGATCAGGAAGGCGGCGGGTCTCGCTACGAGGTGAGGCGCCTTCATGATGGCCAATGATGCTTGCCGGCTCGCCGTTCCCTGTGGGGACACGGCACGTAGACGCCGAGCGTGGCTCTTGCCCGGTCCGCTGATGGTTCCTCACCGGACCGCCAAGTCCATCGAGTGCGACGGGTGGGACGGGTGGGACGCGAGGGATGAGTGGGAGGTGCGCTGCGACCACCACGAGCACTGGTAGACCGATCGAGCCCAGGGCGGCACGGGCGAGCCAAGCTGTCGCAGTTGCGACTCCGGCTTCCGAGCAATGGGCACTGCGGCCATGGAGAGTGGCTGGAAGGGATGGCAATGAAACCTACGCTGGCTTTTCACAGCAGATGGGTGCGTATGCGCACCATTGGAATCGGTCTACTGGTGACCGTGGCGAGTCTCGCAGCGACCACTCCCGAGGCGCTCGGAGCAGTACGCGAGATCTCGCAGACGCCCCTGCCGGGAGATTGCGTTCCCCGGTTCGCCACCGCCTTGCCGGTCTTCGGCCCGGCGGGTTCGACACCCCGAGTCGATGCGGCGCGCCACAGGGACCTCACCGTCACGATGGCGGAAACCGATCAGGCGGTGCTCCCGCAAGGTCGGCATGACACGTGCGGCCTCGGCGTGACGTTCGGCAAGACCCGGGTATGGGCATACGAAACCTCGGACACCGTCAGCAAGCAGGTCCTGGGGCCGGCGAACTGGCCCGCGGTGACGATCGATGCGAAGGGGGGCGTTCCGACGCGGGTCACCTATGCGAACAAGCTGCCGAGTTTCGATCCTTCCCATCCGTATGGCCCCGGGCTGGTGCAGGACCTCGTGAAGGTGGATCAGACCGTCCACTGGGCCAACCCCCTGGGAACGCCGGGCGCGGGACACCCCATGGACTGCAGTGCATCGGAGAACGCGAACAACCCGGTCTGCCAGCGCTACACCGGACCGCAGCCCGCCGTGCCACACCTGCACGGCGCCGAGATCAGCGCCTGCTACGACGGCGGCCCCGACGCGTGGTTCACCCCGGACGGCAGGAAGGGACCTCAGTACTGTTCGGACGGCGATCCTCGTCCGGGCACCGCCGTCTACACCTATCAGAACTCCCAGGAGCCCGGGACGCTGTGGTTCCACGACCACACTCTCGGCGCGACCCGCAACAACGTCTACGGCGGGCTGGCGGGCTTCTACCTCCTCAGGCAGCCGAGCGAGGAACCCAAGGGCCTGCCGAGCGGTCCCTATGAGATCGAGATGGCCCTGCAGGACCGTGTCTTCGACACCCACAGTCAACTGCTCACCATTCCGCCGTCCAATCCGCATTACCATCCCTACTGGGGTGTCCGTGAGTTCGGAGACGTGGCGACCGTGAACGGGGCGGCCTGGCCGTACCTCGACGTGCAGCCCAGGCGGTACCGCTTCCGCCTCCTCAACGGTGCCAACGGGAGGCGCTTCTCCCTGCACTTCGGCGGCGCTCCCGTCTACCAGATCGGCGCGGACGACGCTTACTTCGACCGGCCCGTTCGGGTCAACGACACGGCGTGCGCGGGAGGCGCCTCCACAACCGAGTGCAGCGACGTGGACTTCATGCCCGGCGAGCGCGCCGACATCATCGTCGACTTCACGAAGCTGGCGGGGAAGACGATCACGGTGACCAACGACGGCTCGCTCGACACCTCACTGCCGAACATCATGCAGTTCCGGGTCGGCGAACAACTGAACGGCCCCGACAGCAGTTGCGATCCCGCTCGGCCCGACCGGGACAGGGGGATTTGCTCCCGCCCGACACCGGTGGTCCGCCTGGCCGGGCCGGACGGCAGGCCGCGCGTCAAGGTCGACAAGGCCAGGCAGTTCGTCCTCAACGAGCTCAACACCTCGAGCACGGAGCCGGAAGGGGGGAACATCGAGGAGTATCTCAACAACACCCCCTACGACGGGCTGGAGTCACCCGGCATCAGGAAGGAGTTCCCCAAGGACGGCATCAGCGAGCTGCCGGTCGTGGGATCGACCGAGCTGTGGCAGTTCATCAACGCCGAGGATCCGGCGCAGGCCTACCACCCCATCCACACCCACCTGGTCCAGTTCCAGATCGTCAGCCGTCAGAACATCGACTACACGAAGTACGAGAAGGCGTGGAGCGCGGGCTACCCGACGTCCTGCAAGCCCTCCGGTGTCGACTTCTGTCCAGGGTTCGGGCCGCCGAACCCGTACCGAATTCCCAATGACGACAGAGCGGTCGGTGGGAATCCGGCGGTCAGTCCGTTCCTCGACGGCGCACCACAACCGCCGGATCCGGGGGAGACGGGGTGGAAGGACACGGTCAGGTCGTTCCCCCACGAGGTGCTCACCGTCCTGGTGCGCTTCGCTCCGACCGGTGTCCCACTCCACCGATCGAAGCCCGGACGCAATTTGTTCCCCTTCGATCCGACCGTGGGCCAGTACGTCTGGCACTGCCACGTCCTCGGTCACGAGGACAACGAGATGATGCGACCGTATCGAGTGGTCAACGGTCGGCATCATGACCACGATTGGGAAGAACGACTGCGGCGGTAGGCCGGGTTGCGCTGGGGAGCCGATTCGAGGAGCTGGGGATCGACTTCGTCGGTCCCCAGCGAGCGTCCGTGGTCTGAGTCGCGGTAACCCAGGCCTCGCGTAGCACCCAGCCGGGCGAAGACGTCGCCGGCCGGGTTCCAGGGATTGTTCGGGGTTCGGATCATGTGGCTGAGCTTCCTCACCTCAATGTCCCCGCGGAAGCGTTTCGGGTCGAGCGCGCTCGGCCGTTCGGGTGAGAAGTGGGCGTTCTGGTAGCCGCATTCTGTGTCCGAATGAGTTACTCGTTGCGATTACACCCGGTGGGCCGCCCATCCCTTGGCCGGGGGCATCGGACCGCTGGGAGACATGTGCTTCCGGTCCGGCTGCTGTTGGGCGCCCCCGGCGAAGAGAATCAGCGTCATGTCGGCTGTCGTGAATGCGATGGTCTTCGGTCGTCGACGGTCCCGGGTCTGACCGGAGGGGACTCATGACGACAGCGACTGACCACGCTCGCCCGACACCGGTGCCGGCGGCCAAGGACCCTACCGTGCCGCTCGGGGCAGGGCCCATCGGCGACTCGATCAGACCAGGTGGATGCCCCGCGCGCGTCGCGTACAACGGTGACGGCACGGTGTGTGTGATCGACACCGTGGTCGGCGCTCTTCCGGTCGGCATCGCCCCGAGCAGGGTCGCGGTCAGGTCAGTCCCACCGGGCCGTCGTCCTCCATGAGCGACGACAGCGCGAACGCGGTGAGCGTCATGACGAGCCTGCGGTCCGTCAGCACGAACCAGGGGCCCACCAGGGGCGGCACCGTCGTCGCCGGGGTCAACCTGGCCGGCGCCATCGCCGTGCGCTTCGGCTCCCGGCCGCCCGTCGTCATCGACAGCACCCGCAATCAGGTCACCGGCATCAGCCCAGCGGGCGCGGGGACCGCCGCCCCCCGTCTCGGGGCCGGCCTGCGGCGGCCCACCCGCCACGATCACGGGTACGGGCCCGGCCACTTCTCCCACTTCGCTCCGGGCGGGGCCGCCGCGCGGTTCACCGTCGTCTCGGCCACCATTCCCGCCTTCACCGCGCCTGCCCTGACCCCGGGCCCTGTGGACCCGGCGGTCACCACCGACACCGGCACCATCACCCTCCCTGGCGCCTACACCTGCCTGGCCGTACCCGCCGCGTAGACGGCAGCCCGGCGAGCGCCCATCGACCTGCTCACCTACTCGGCAACCACCGGCCGGACGCCCGAGCAGGTGCGACAAGACCACACCCGAGGACTCAGGCCGCGACGGGCCTGAGCCAAGCACGCCCCAAACCCGTTCCCGGACACGCCGCACGCGGGTCCCGTGAACGATCCCCTCAACACCAAGGAGCAGCAATGAACCACGGCAAGCTGGCGATCCGCACGTTGAGCGCCCTCGGAGCGGCCGCCCTCATCGTCACCGGCGTGGCCGCCACCCCGGCGGTCGCGCACACGTTCGTCCCGTGCAGTTCCAGCGCGCTGGCGACCGCGATCACCAACGCGAACACCTCCGGCGGCACGCTCACCCTGACCCCGGGCTGTATCTACACCCTGACCACCGCGTTGCCGTCCATCCAGAACACGATCACCATCGAGGGCGACGGCGCCACCATCACCCGCGACGTGTCGGCCCCCGCCTTCCGCATCCTCACGGTCGCCGCGACTGGAAGCCTGGACCTCCGCGACGCCATCATCACCAACGGTGACGCGGCCGGGGACTTCGGAGGCGGTATCCGCAACGACGGCGTCCTCAAAGTCAGGCAGAGCATCATCCGCGACAACAACGCCGACTTCTCGGGTGGAATCGGCGGCAACACCGGGTCCACCACGCACGTCTACCGGAGCCTCATCAGCGGCAACACCGCGCTCCACGACGGTGGCGGCCTGGCCAACGACGGCGATATGACCATCGCCGAGACCACCGTCGTCAACAACACGGCGCTCGAGATGGGCGGTGGAGTGGCCAACGACGCGACGCTAAACGTCCTGCGAAGCACCGTCGTCGACAACGCGGCCTCCGGACCCACGGGTGTGGGCGCTGGAGTCGCCAACTTCGGCGGTGCCGGCGCCACCACCACGCTCACCCGGAGCAAGGTCGTCAGCAACACCGCGACCAACGCCCCCGGCGGTGTCTTCAACGACAGCGGCAGCGTCACGCTCGACTTCACCGCCGTGCTCGCCAACAACCCCACCAACTGCTTCGGCAGCCCCACCGCGGTTCCCGGCTGCGTGGGCTGACCTGAGCCTCCGCCGCGGCAGGCTTCCACACCTCGACGGCGGCCAGGTCCTGGCCGCCGTCACGGGGGGCGGTGTGGCCGCCAGCGGTCCCTAGTGCGGCCTGCGGCCCGGGAAAGCCCGCCGACCTGATCGAAGACCGCCGCCGCACCCGGATCCTCCTCGAGTGCGATGACTGGGCCGGTGCCGAGTACGGGGAGAACGACCGGGAGATCCCGGGACCGTTCCCGGACCCGGCCGAGAAGTGCGTCCGGGGCGAGGCCGGGAGTGTGTCGACCCGTCGGTCGAGTCCCGTCGGCGGCTCGGCGAGTTCGGGCAGGCCGCCGGCGCCCGGTTCGCATGGGCCGCCGACGGTCCGGTCGACGCGGCCGACCAGGCCCACACCCAGGTCGACGCGTACACCGGGGACATATCCGTGGCGTGGCTGCTCTCACGAGCTGACGGGAGAACAAGCCGTTTCCTCGGCCGACGCTCGATGGATGCCGCGCCATGTGGAACCTCGTGTCGTACGACATGAAACGGAGCACCGATGTCCGACGACCCCGGGAGAACGCCCCGCCCCGAATGTCTCCTGCCACCACGAAGACGCCTGATCCGCGCGCTGACGGCGGTGATCCTGCTGATGTCGGCGACCTTTTGCACCGGGACCGTCGCGGTATCGACAGCGGCGGCCGACTCGCCGCCGTCCACCGCCGCCCAGGAAAAGGGGATGACGGCTGGAGCGCCCTTCCGCGACCCCGCCGACGCCGAAACCCACCAGGATCTGACCATCACCCTGGACGCGGCCTCGACGCGGTTCGACCTGTCCGGACGCAAGGTGTGGGGCCAGTCGTACAACGGCGCGTTCGTCGCTCCCACCATCCGCGTGACACCCGGTTCGATCGTCGCCGTCCATCTGGTCAACCACCTGCCGGTCGCCACCAACCTGCACTTCCACGGCCTGCACGTCTCACCGTCGGACCACTCGGACAACCCCTTCCTCTGCGTGTCCCCGGGCAGCTCCACCACCTACTCGCTGGCCATCCCGGCCGAGCATCCACTCGGCACGTACTGGTACCACAGCCACGCCATGGGCACCGCCTGTCCGCCGTCCGGCTCACCGGCCGCGCAGGACACGGTTGCCTCGAACTTCGTCCCGGGCGACGTGGAGAACCAGATCTTCGCGGGTCTGTCCGGTGCGCTGATCGTCGGTGACGACCGCACACTGCTCCCCCCGGGGTTGCGTCACATCTGTGCACACACCTTCGTGCTGAAAGACGCGCAGATCGACGCCACCGGTCACATCGTCCAGAACACCGCCACCACGTCGATCAACTCGAACGACCCGACGGTGCGGCTGGTCAACGGACAGCTGCGACCGGTCCTGTCCATGAGGCCGGGGCAGACACAGCTGTGGCGCCTCGTCAACGCGGGAGCCGACATCATCTACCAGCTGCAGCTGGACGGCCATCACTTCACCGTCATCGGCGAGGACGGCACTCCCGTAGCGCGGACGACCACCGCCGACACGCTCCTGCTGCCCCCGGGCAAGCGCTACGACGTGCTCGTCACCGCGGACGGTCGCCCGCGCGAAACGGTCCTGCGCACCACCGCGTACAGCAACGGCCCGCAGGGGGACTCCTACCCCGATGTGGCCCTGGCCGACATCGCGGTGACCGGACACCCCGTGGACCGGCTGCCCACCGTCTCCGGCGCCATGCCCACCGCTCCGAGGGACCTCTCCACCGCGCCGATCGCCCGGCATCGCTCCCTGGACCTGTCCGAGAACGCCGCGGGGACCGTCTTCTACATCAACGGCGCACAGTTCTCGATGGACAGCTCCGTCTTCGACACACCCGCCCGCCTCGGCACCGTCGAGGAGTGGACCGTCCGCAATCTCAGCGGCGAGGACCACCCCTTCCACCTGCACACCAACCACTTCCAGGTGACGTCGGTAAACGACGTGCCCCAGCCCTACACCGATCAGCAGGACATCGTCATGGTGCCGCACATCGTGAACGGCGTGCCCGGACAGGTGGTGCTGCGAGTGCCCTTTGCCGACTACACCGGCAGATGGCTGTTCCACTGCCACATCGCGGCCCATGAGGACAACGGCATGATGAGCTTTATCAACGTCGTCTCCTGAGCAGGGCCGGTGGCCGGTGGCGCGCGAGAGAGCATGCCTCGCGGCGGCCAACCCGAGGCCCGGGGCGGAGAGCCGGCTCCGGCCCACCACCCCCCATCGACAGACTGCGGGCTCGGCACCGCACCCGCCCTGCAGGTGCTTGGCCGCCCAGAATCGCCACTCGGTGACCAGCAGGGGCCGGACGTTGGCCGGGCGGCCGAGCCCTCGGCGCGCCGCCGGCGAAAGCGGGCCCGGATCTTCTCGATGCTGCTGTCCGGGGCGGGCAGTTGCCGCAGCTGTTCGGCGGTGGCGATGCGGTCCTGGAACACGGAAACGAGCAGGTCCAGGTGGTCTCCGCCTTCCGCGTCTCGCCATCCGGCCCTGCGCCGGTCCTCGCCCTCGTCCTGGTGCTGCCGTTCTCGTTGTTACCGGGGCTCTTCTTCTCGGCTCGGTGCAGAACCCGGGTGCTCCGCGCGGCCGCCGAACCACGGGAAGCGCTGGACGAACGGGCCGTCCAGCTGGTCGCGGTAGGTGTCGGCATGGACGGTGATCAGCAGCTGGCGCTGGCCCTCGGACGGGCACCTTGCTGGTAGCGGCGCAGCTCTATCGTCACGGGCGGGTCGTCCCTTCGGTGGCGCGTATGGGCGGCCGGCGGGACGACGGGGCGGGCGCGATGGTGATGCTGCGGCGAAGCATGGGGCCTCGGTGGGACGAGGCGCGCAGCGCCCGGGAGAGTGAAGCCGGGCTCTTCGCTCGTACAGCCGAATACTGCCTCCAACGCGGCCCTGGTCCTCTGCTACGGCCAACGGGTGGCCCCGGTCAGCAGGTTGTAGACCGTGCGCTCGGAGTGTGCGCCCAGCGTGCCGGTGGTCCGGGCGACGTGATCGTTCATCAGCCGCACCAGCTCGCCTTGGCGCAGCCCTCGTTCAGCCATCCGCTGCTGGAGACGGACATTCACCCCATGCACTCACCGTAGCGCTGACGTCACGCCTGGCGTAAACCGGTCGGATTATCCTGAGGGCAGTTTTCCGGTCCCTTGCAGGCAGATTCCCTAACTTCTTCCTGCCCTACTTGGCACTGACGGTCGTTCACTGGTTAGAAGCCGCTGGCGCTAGGCCCGCACCCCGAGGGCCCGCGCGAAGCCCGGCGGTACGAGCGGCGGTCCCGCCCCCATGTCCCCCGTGCGGGGCCGGGGCCGCTCAACCACCCGCAGAAAGCCCCGGATCCCATGACATCAGCAGCAGTGGCCGAGACCTCCCCGGACGCGGACGCCGAGTGGCAGGACATGCCCTGCCGGCCGGAGTCGGCGGCCCTCGCCCGCCGGACCGTGCGGGCTCGCCTCAATGCGTGGGGGCTCGGGCAGCTGAGCGAGAGCGCCGAGCTGCTGGTGACAGAGCTGATCAGCAACGCCGCCCGTCACACCGGCTGCCAGACAATCCGGCTCTACACCACCTTTGACGGCCTGGTCGTCCGCGTCGCCGTGCGGGACTCCAGCCGCACCATGCCCGTGCGGATCCACACCGACCGCGACGCCGAGAGCGGCCGCGGCCTGCACCTGGTCCACCGGCTCTCCCACCGCTGGGGAGCCGACCTCCAACCACTCGGCAAAGTGGTCTGGTTCGAGCTGCGCCGCCCGGGCTCGAAGAAGCCCGCCAGGCTTCCATAGGAAGCCCCTGAACTCCCTGGCGCCCGCCCCGCTGACCTGCCTGGGCGCGCCGCCGAGGCCTTGGCCCCGGACCTGGCGCCTATCGCGATCGCCCGCGACATGCGGGAGGACCTGGCGCACCTGATGCGCCTGCTCAGCGGGTCAGTCCCGGCTCAGGACGGCCAGGCACAAGAGCTGCTGGCTGCCTCGCAGCAAGGGTGTAGCGCAGTTCCTCCGCCAGCTGCCCCTCGCCGTCGGGGATGATCTCGCGGCGCAGCACCTGCGCGATGCCTGGCGTTTTCCGGCGTCCTCGTCAGTCCTGGGGGAGCGTCGGTCTCGTGGTCCGGGCCCTGTGCGCGCAGCCGCCGCACTTGCTCCAGTGACTCGCGCAACTCTCCTAGCCAGTCCTGCGAGTGACGCTGGACCAGCTTGACGCACCAGCCGAGCGCTTCGCTGCGGCTGCGCGCCACGCCGGCTTCCACCAGGGTGTCGAGCACCTGCCGTTCGGGCTGGCGCAGCCGGGTCATCACCGGCGCCGCGACGGTGGTGAACAGTGCCTTGGTCCCCTCGTCTTCGGCGTCCCAGGAGACCTTGCGCCCGAAGCGGTGCTCGGCCTGGCGTGCGACGGCCTTCCGCTGGGCCCTGGTGCGCTCGCAGGCCATCGGCGAGTCGTCCCTCCACCGTGGCTGCGCGCTCCGCGTGCGACACCTCGGCATCGATCCCCGGTCCCGGGATCCGGCCGACGACGGTGATCTCCTCATGGTCCACGGCCACCTCGACCAGTTTGGTGAAGAGCCCGTCCGCGTTCAGGCAGAGTACGGCGAGGCACGGCTGCTGGCCGAACTGCTGATGAGCAGACTTGACGAGCGGGGCAGGGCGGTGGTCGGCGGCATCGTGGGTGTGGTCCGTGTTCAGGCAGGTGGCGTCACCGGTGTCCGGGTCGCACTGGAGACAGCGCTCCACGGGCCCACTGCCGGCGTGACGGCCATCGGTCTGGGAGATCTCCTCCTGTGTGAATTCACCGTCGAGGAGGCCTGTGTCGCCTACGAGCGGGGCGTGACCGGGCAGATGGCCGCGTCGGCCCGATCCCGCTTGAAGCTGCTGGCATCGTCCGAAGCGGCTTCCGGTGCTCAGCCATCGCTTTATGACTACGGCTGCCACGTCGCCTGTAAGACGCCGGCCCGCAAGGGTATTGCCACCCTCCAGGCTGCTATCGCTGCGGGCGACACACGGGCCCGCACCCACTTCTACCTCGCACAACTCTTGGCGCCCGCGCAGAAGGCCGGCACCTACCGGCGGGCCGTCGTGCTGGCGGGTCCGGGCGTCGATGCCTTGGTCCTGGTCTGCCGGGGCTGGCTCGGCTGGGCGCGCTGCGATCACGCCGGAGCCCGCGCAGCCTTCGACTCCGCCTCGCGCAAGGCCTTCGACTCCGTCGACGTGGAACTGGCCGTCGTGGCGGCGGTCAGTCTGGCCCAAAGCCACGAGGACGAGGGCAACGTGACAGCGGCTCGGGACGCCTACCATCGCGCCCTTCGGGCGGGGTACCCTCAACACTCGGCTGCCGCCGGCTTTGACTGCGCACAGTTCCTTGCCGAGCACGGTGACACCGCGGGCGCCGCAGACGTCTACCGCTCCGTCATGGCGACGGGGCACCCTGTCCAGTGCAGCGTGGCCGCCATCAACCTCGGCAGCATCCTGCGTGATTCCGGCGATCTCGCGGGCGCCTGCCAGGCGTACACCCACGCGCTCAACGGTTTATGGCCCGATGCCACTGCGCGTGCCCGTGCGGCCCTCGCCCGACTCCTCTCCTCGGGTGCCGTTACGAACATGTCGCCAGCTGCAGGTGGGGAGTACCGACGTGGGGGAGTTCACGAGTAGGAACGATCAGGGCGTGAGGGTGGGAGCTAAAGATCGCTTCCCGTCCGGTTGTAGATCGTTTCCCGACATCACGGCCGCCGCCGCCCCGCACACTCGCGTGGGGTGGCTGCCCTCCGCCGTCAGTGGGGCTCCGAGGCCGCTTCTGCGAAACGCGTCTCAAGGGTGGCCGCGACAACGGCGGTGGAGATGGCCAGGATGCCCACGGCGAGCGGCAGCCGTACGTTCAGGCCCGTCAGGGAGCCGGCCAGCGCGGTTCCCGCGGATCCGTCGAGGGGCGTAATGATCTGGCCCGGACAGGAGCAGGAACACGGTGCGCGACAACACCTTCCTGGGTTCGGTGGCCCTGCAAGTCGGTGATGGCAGCCGGATGGGATCCGCCCAGCCGCCGAACGCATCGGCGGACGGCGGCCCGGCGCCGAGCACCTCTGAACCGGTGAACGAGCCCGGTCAGTCGGGCCTGCCCACCGCAGCGCTCCCATTGGGCCGGACCACCCCGGACTCCAACGGTGGCCGGCGGCCGGCGGCCGGCACGGCCGACAGGTCCACCGCAGCACAACCTCAGCCGCAACCCACCATGGCGTAGCCCGCGGCATCACAGCCGGCCGTGCCGAACCTGCAGCAGGCTTCCAGCGACACCCCGGCCCCGAGCGAGTACCGCTACACGTATGCCCTCGACCAGGGCGTGGCCATCGACCTCGGCTCGCACAGCCCCGACCACGACAGGGTCACCTCAGGTACCTGGACCACCCAGATTCGCCTGGGGCGGCAAGGACAACAACGGCAACGACCAACTGGGGATCAGCAACTGGGGTGCCGGCACCTCCACGCTGGCGGCCCCGGCCACTCACGAGGCCTGCCAGGGCTCGCTCCGGGACGGCGGCGACCCGACGGTCGGCGGCCTCCAGCCCGGCACCCGGATCTGCGTCTTCACGGGAACGTCGACGCGCTGGTCAGCATCGTCTCGGACACCGCCGCTCCCGGTGGCAGCGGCGGTCAGCTCACTGTGGACGTCCGCGTCTGGAGCTGACCGCGCGGCCATCGGCGCGTCCGTCACCCGGGCAGTCCAGGTCGCCTTGAGGATTCCTTTTGCGGAGCTGAGGGTGGGAGCATTCCGATCCGTGACGTCGGCGGTATGAAGCCGGGGCTGGGCCCTGGGCGGCCGTCGGCGGCACTCCCATTGCGGCGCACACCCCGAGGGACCCAGGGCGTTGACCAGAGACCGTGGAGCAGCCGGGGGTCGTGCGCCGGGCCTCAGCAGTCGCCGAGCGAGTCGCAGTCCTCGGCGAGCCCGTCGACCGAGAGCCCCACCAGCGAGTCCCCGTCCACCCCGAGCGGGACCGAGTGCCCCCCGCCCGAGCGGGGTCCGAACTCGTCAGGCCCCGTTACCGACAGGCCCTTCAACTCCCGTGTCCCCACCACAACACCGAGGACCACGAGTACGAGACCACTCGCGGCGCCGAGGAGGGCCACCGCGTCGGGCCGCTGAGCGATCCGAGGCAGGCCGTCGAGCGAAGCCCACGCCCATCGCCACGTGGCCCCACCCACCGAGCCGGGCGTCCGAGTACCGCGCCTCGCCGTCGGGCGGTCCTACGTTGTTGGTGGGTTGGATGGGCCGTCGTATGGTCCAGAGATCCAGAGACACCGGGTTGCCCGGGGCGGCAATCCGGAGTACCAGGGCCGGCGGGTGCGGCAGAACGTGGTCCTCGCGGAGATAGGCGTTGCGCGGCCGGTCGGGCTCGGTGCGATCAGGCCACTGAAATGATCAATCTCGGTGCAGGCGCGTGCTGTTCGAGCTCCGGCAGGCCGCCGGAGCATGCTCACCCTATCGCCGCACTGGCCATGATCACGCCGCTCGTCCCAAGCGCGGCGGCATCGGCAAGGAGAAGGCTCAGAAGGTTGAGGATGCTGTCCGCGAACGCTGGCAGCCTGGTATGGGGTGGGGGTGCGGGTTGGGGTGGCTTTTGCCTTGTGCGTCGACGGCGATGGCGAGGGCGTCGAGGAGCTGGGGCAGGCTCTGGCGGTAGGCGTGTGCCAGGCGGGTGAGGTAGGAGGCGGTGCTTTCGCGCGGTAGGGGCCGTACGCGCTGGCAGCCGGGGGTGACGGGCGGCGCGTAGAACATGACCGTCATCGCCGGGCGGTGGTGCGTGCCGGGGTGCGGGGGCGGTACTGGGCTTCTGCGCCTCGACGATCTCCGGCAGGCCGCGCACGTCCAGGAACTCCGGCGCCTGGTCCGCGTCCAGCAGCCACCGCCCGTGCCGCACGCAGGCCCGCTCCCACCGCTGCGCGTACCGCATAACCCGTACCGGCGCTTTGGTCCGCCGAGCCGTGCACGACCGGCACCCGAACGCCACCGGCCCCACCACCGAACCGCCCACCCGCCACACCGTCCCAGGGCCACTCCCGGCCGCCCGCGAGGCCAGCTTCTCGTTGTCCAGCCCCCACGCCGGCAACGCCCGCTGCAGCACGTCCTCGCCGACCCCGCACAGCCCCGCCGGTACGCGTCGCCCCGTGCCGTCGAGCAGCACCTCGGCGTCCGCCCGCAGCGCCCCGCTCTCGTGCCGCGGGCGGTGGCCGCGCCACGGCCAGCGCGCGAGCAGGGCGGCATCGTCCAGCCCGTAGCGGGCAGCGATCCGGCACAGGAAGGAGAAGGTCGTCTCCCCGGCGAGAGGAGACACGCGGAAGATCCCAAGAGCCGTCCCCCCAGCCTCCCGGACCGGCGCGCCGCATGACGGCTGTTCACCTCTTCCCACCGGCAGCCGGGTCCTGCGCCGCCGCTTCTGCCCCGCTTCAGCCACCGCCCTTGTCGGTCGGTGCTGTGCCAGGGGCCTCGATCTGATCACTCAAACCAGCGACTCTTTCCATGCTTAATGCAGAAATTCCATACGTCATTGATAGAATGCCTTCATGACGCTCAGTACGTTGGAGGCGCTGCGGTTGACCGTGGCCGCGATCAGGCAGCGGACCGGTGAGAGTCAGCGCGAGTTGGCCGCCGCGGTCGATCTGACGCAGGACAAGGTCAGCCGCCGTCAGTCCGGTGCGCAGCCCTGGTCCCTGGACGAGGTGGACACACTGGCCCGGCACTGGGGGATGGGCCCGCTGGACCTGCTGGCCGGCCCCACGCACGCCGTCCAGTGCCTGACCTGGCCTCCCGGCACCACGCCCCCCGAACCCCTGCCCCTGCCCCTGCCCCTGCCCCTGCCCCTGCCGGTACCGGCCGCGTTCACCGCTGCCCCCGCCCCTGCCGCCACGCTCGTGGCACGGCCGGCTTCCCCCGCCCGGCCGGCGGTGCGCCGCCGCGGGCCGGAGCCCTACGTCCCGGTGGCCCCCGTTCCCGAGTACTGGGTGCGCCCCGGCCAGCGGCCCGCCGCGAAGGCCCCCACCGCCGGCCCGGGCGGGGACCAGGCCGACGCCGCCGCGCCGGCCCCCGGCTCCGCCCACGGCCATGGCGCGTCGACGGGTGGTCGGCCGGCCGATGCGGCCGCGGACTACGACCGGGGCCCGAACGGTGAGCCGGTCCTGGGCGATCCGGCGCCGTGCGAATGGTGCGGCCGGCCGGTGGCCTACCGAGTTGGCGGGCGCCCGCTGCACCTGGGCGGCTTCTGCGCCCCCGCCCCACCGCCGTGCCGCAGGCCCCCGCCGCCACCCGCCCCGCCCGGGGCCAGCTTGCCCCGGCCGCGCCCGCCGTCCAGCAGCCGGCCGCGCCCGCCCCAGCCTCGGCGGCGCCCAGGTCGGCCCGTACCAACTCCCCATCTGCTGCGCCCAGTTCGGCCGTCCGTCAGGCCACCAAGACGACGCCCGACACCAAGTCCCGCACAGAGTACGCGAGTTCGGGCCGCGACCTCGGCTACTACCTCGACATGATCACCTCGGCGGTCGAGCAGGCCCTGGAAGAGCACGGCGGCGATGTCGAAGCCGCGAGCGACGCACTGGAGAAGAAAGCGATTCCGAACAGCATGGCCCTGTTCGATGCGACCCGGGTCGGCGCAGCGTACGAGCACACGGCCTATCCGGAACGCCTGGAATTCCTCTCCAAGAAGAGCCGGAACGGCGCCGACGAAATCTGGGAAGGTCGCCACAAGTGGGAGAACGGCCCACTCATGGCCGCTCTCAAGGCCGGCACTGTGGACCCTGTGGACGTGGACGTCCTGGACACCAACGCCGCCTACTGCAGTGCGTTGAAGACGCACCTGCCGATCGGCGCACTCCAGCACCGCCCCGAAGGGGGCTTCGACCCCAAGCGCTCCGGCGTCTACCTGCTCCCGGCCCGCCCCGCCTGGGAGCACCCCACCTACCCGACCCATCGGCAACCGCCACGAGACCGGCCCGGTCCTCCTGGACGACGCCACGGTGCGCCTGCTGATCCGCTGCCACAAGCTCGGCCTGTGCGAGGCCCCGCACATCACCGAGGCCTGGACCTCCGGCGCCTCCGAAGGCCTGCTGGAAAAATTCCGACGCGTCCTCACCCAAGCCCGCGAGAACGCCATCACCGACGGCGACACCGCCACCGAGAAATACGTCAAGGCCCTCTATGCGAAATTCGCGTCCACGATCGGCGAGTCCACCTACAATCGCGAGATCCGCCGACCCGACTGGATGCACATCATCCGCTCCCAGGCGTTCGCTAATCTCTGGTACAAGGCCCACCGCGCCCACAAAGCCGGACTGACCATCGTCCGACTGCGCGGCACCGACGAACTCCACGTCACCGGAGAAACCGACTGGCGGAGCGTTTTCACCGAGGGCCGCCTCACCACACAGCTGAAACTCAAGGACCAATACGCCCTGCCCCAGAGCCGGAAGCGGAGCGCCTGAAGTGTCAACTGACGGATGGAAGAACTTCGGCCGCTACGGCGCCGACCGCGACCCCGGCAACGTCCACGGGAAAATCGCCCTCGGCCGCGCCCTCGAAGACGCCGTGGAACGCATGATCCTCGAAGGCGGCATCAAGTCCCCCGCCACCACCCGCCGCGGCCTCAAAGCCCGGATGAACTACCTCACCACCCACAAGGGCGGCGCCCAAGCCCTCGCCGACGCCGGCATCACCGCCAACCCCGCCACCATCCGCGCCTGGCGCAAGGGCACCCAGCGCCCCCGCCCCGCCAACCTCGAAGCCATCGACACCGCCTACTGGAACCTGCGCGCCCACAACGTCCTGGCTAACCCCGCCCTGCTCAAGGCACACCTGAACAACGGCGGCCGCGGCACCCGCATCGAGATCCACCCCATCAACCAGGACGTCGTGGAGGAGCCCCGTAGACGGGACAACCTGAGGGTGCGCTCCTTCCAGGCCCGCTACATCTGGGACGACGCCGTGGACGCCCTCACCGCCGGCGACGCCGACAAACTGGCGGAGATCTGGGACGACGTCATCAGCGAGTTGGACAGCGACTACGGGGCCTATCAGTACGTCAGTTCCGTGGGTTTGGGTGCTTGATGCGCGGCGCCGGCTACCACCTGCTCACCCGGCTGCTGACGGACGCCGGCCATTCCCCGGAGCAGGCCGCGGCGGCCATCGCCCGGGCTAAGACCGTGTCCTATGTGGTGAGGCGGATGAGGCGCTTGTAGCAGCAAAGAGCTGCGGCTAGGCCGAGAAAGGCCAGGTAGTTGCCGGGATCGCGTTCGTAGCGGTGGTTGAGCCGGCGATAGCCGGACAGCCACGACATCGTCCGCTCGATGACCCACCTGCGACGCCCGAGACGCTCGCTGGACTCGATGCCCTTGCGGGCGATACGGACGCCAATCCGCTTGCCACGCAACCACTTTCGCAGATGGGGTACGTCGTACGCTTTGTCGGCGTGCAGGCGCCCGGGCTTGCGGCTGGGACCGCGGCCTGGGGCGCGTCTCACCTGGTAGCCCTCCAGCATGGGCTTCAGGGCTTTGCTGTCATGGGTGTTGGCCGCGCTCACACCAACGACCAGGGGCAGCCCTCCCGCGTCCGACAGGACGTACATCTTGGAACCCGGCTTGCCTCTGTCCACGGGGCTCGGACCTGTGAGTTCGCCCCTTTTTTGGCCCGCACCCGAGCCGAGTCGAGAACGACGCGCGAGACGTCGACCAGACCGGCATCGTCCATGCGCTGCAGGACCGCCTCGTGCAGCCGTGCCCACACCCCGGCGAGCGACCAGATGACAAACCGGCGGTGGGCGGTGGACTTGGAGACCCCGAAGCAGGGCGGCAATGCCCGCCAGGAACACCCGCTGACCAGTACGTACACGATCGCCGCGAACAGCGTCTCGTCAGGCGTGTTCGCCGTCCCGCCGCCCTGCGGCCGCACCCGATCCGGCGGGATCAGCGGCCTCGCGATCTCCCACAGCCCGTCCGGAACAATCCAACTCCACGTACCCCGCCCCATGCACAGACCAACGAGCCAACACCACATAGGACACGGTCTAAGTTCGACATCCTGGACTGGGCGCAGAGCAACGTCACCAGCACCGGCTGGCGGTGCCCCGACGGCCGGACCGGCGACTACGACCAGGGCTGGCTGGACGCCACCGCCGCCGCGAGCGACCGCCTGGCCGAGTACGCCGAGCGCGCCCGCGTCGAAGCCCAACACGGCGGCCTCGGCGTTCCTCCGGGGTCGACACCGCCCGGGCCCGCACCCGTCACACCCACGGTCCCCACGGAGGCCGAGTCCTTGAAACGCTGACCGACCAACTGCCCGCCCGCCGGCCGCCACCACCCACCGGCCGCCACCACCCACCGGCCGCCACCACCCACCGGCCGCCACCACCCGGCGGCGGCCGCCGTTGAACCGCACAGCCAACGAGGGGAGAGGCATGATGACCATCACGCCCAAATCCGCGAACCCGCTGGCCGGGCACACCGTGCCCGCCACCCTGGCCCGGCCGCCGCTGTGCCTGACCGACGAGCCGCTCGACCGCCCGGGTACACAGGCGCTTGACCAACTGGTCGAGCGGGCCTGCGAGTCGTACGGGATCGCCCGGCACTACCACCCCGGAGGCGACCCAGCGGCCCTGGAGGAGGCGATGCGCCACACTCTGGCCTCGGCTGCCGGGAGCCTGGTCGCCGCCGCGCTGCACCGCCTTGCCGACGATCCGCGGCCGGACCTGACCATCGATCAGCGGCTCTACCTGGATGGCTTGGTCGTCGACCTCGACCTGGAGACGGCCGAGTACCTGTCCGGCGCGTTCGGCGACCAACCGCCCGTACCCGCCCCTGGGGCGTGAACGCGCCCACCGCCCGCCGGCCGCCACCGCCCGCCGGCCGCCACCACCCGCCGCCCGCCGGCCGCCACCGCCCGCCGGCCGCCACCGCCCGCCGGCCGCCACCACCCGGCGGCGGCCGCCGTTGAACCGTCGCACCGTCACCAGCAAAAAGGGAGAAGCGTGGAACCCGAGTACACCTGGTGGGGCGAGGTCCCCCACCACTACGCCACCCGCACCCGCCTGGCCGCCCTCGACCTGCCCCGCCAGGCCGCCGGCCCGGTCCGCGCCACCATCACCACCCGCAGTGCCACCAGCCGCAAGGACACCCTCGAGCTGTCCGACGTGCGCGAGCCCGTGCCCACCACGGCCACCGCCGCCCAGCTCGCCGCGGCCGCCACCCGCCGCACCAGCACCCACACCTGCCAGGACTGCGACGCCCGCCCGAAACCCCGTGTATCCCAGCCGCCGACGACCGGCTGCTGTGCAGCGCCTGCGCCCACATCCACCGCCTGCGCACCCGCCGGTAGGACGCCACCCAGCGCGCCCAGGCCGTCGCCGCCCGCGCCGCCGAGCTCCTGGCCGTCGAAGACCTAGCCGTCCTCGACGTCACCTACACCCCCGGCCTGCCCACCACAGCCGACACCCCGCGCCCGCCAGCCGCCGCCCGCATCACCGTCCTGGACCCCGCGACGCCCAGGCCCTGTACGACCGCACGGTCCGCCTGACCGGTCCCCGCACCCCGACACGCCCGCCGACGCCATCGACCCCGCCCCGGCCCTGGCCGACCTGCTCACCACGCGCACCGTCGTGCTCTGGACCCGAGCACCCTAGAACCCCTGCAGAACGCCGCACGCCAGCTGAAGCTCGACGTCGGCGAACTGCTGCCGACCAGGCACGGCCGGGTCAACCACCTGGCCCACGCGGCCTCCACCTGGCGGGCCGACCTCGACCCACACACCGGCGAACTGCGCCGCCACACCCCGCCCGGCACCGCCGACCGCCTCCTCTACCTGCTGCGCAAGATGGCCGACACCGCACCACCAGTCAGCA